>NZ_JAPDFT010000002.1:0-300000 GCF_025949665.1 Chryseobacterium viscerum
CCGGAGTTTTCAATATCAAGTGATGCCACTTAATATATTATGGGGTATTAATCTCCCTTTCGAAAGGCTATCCCCCAGATAAAGGCAGGTTGCACACGTGTTCCGCACCCGTACGCCGCTCTCTCATTTCCGAAGAAACAATACCGCTCGGCTTGCATGTGTTAGGCCTCCCGCTAGCGTTCATCCTGAGCCAGGATCAAACTCTCCATTGTATGTTTGTCTGACTCACTCAAAGTTTCTTAACGCTTTAGTTTTTCCTTACTTGGTTGTTATATTGTATGTCAATGATCTTTATATCTTCCGCTTTTTAACGAAGCAATCTTTCTGTCAGTGTTGCTCCGTATTTGCGAGTGCAAAAGTAAAACTTTATTTTTAATTGACCAAATGTTTCTGAAGAAAATTTTAAAGTTTTTTAAGTAACCTTAATCTCTTCATTAACCTCAATCCATCAACTCCTGCGCTCCCTTTATTTGGGACTGCAAAGATACAAACTCTTTTTAATCTCACAACTTTTTTTGTCAAAAGTTTTGAAGTTTTTTTTGCTTGTTTCTTTTTGAAGTTTCATAATGTTCCCGCCTATCTAAAGGCTCTTCTGCGCTACTGTTATACTCTCGTTTTTCAGTGGGGCAAAGATAACAACTTATTACTACGCAAAACAAACTTATTTAACTTAAATTTTACCGTTTCGTAATATTTAGTCCTAAACCACTGGAAGGCAGTGAGAAAAATTTTAAACATTTGTTTGGAGGGTTGGATGAGGGGGCTGGAGGGTTGGAGAGTTTGAGAGGGTTTTTAGGGTACGGATACGAGATGCTGGGTGTGGGGTTTAGAATGATCAAAATATACATAATTATTATATAGAATAGCTTTTAAAAGTTTTGGCTTCGGTATAGTCTTTATAATCATTATTATTCTATATCCCCAGATAGCATTGTCACTCCGTAGAAGTCAGAACAAAACTCTTGTGTAAAATTAAAATAGCAGAAATATAATTCACCTTAATTAAAATGCTTCGACTCAGCCCAGCATGACACTGCTAATACTAACTGCTAAAAAAAATCTTAAACATTATCCTGTCAGCTTACTTCCTTTAAAGGCCGTTTGGATTCCTGCGGAATGACACAATGGGAACAGAGGTTTATACTCACTAACCTCCTTACATAAAAATCAGGAAGATGAAAATTCAACACCAATGTTCCTTTTCTACATAGAAAACCGAAACCCGAAACTCAATAGCCCGAACAACTGTATCCTTCTACCCCGAAATTCATCATTTGTTTCTTCCTTAGCCCCGATAGAAATGGTTACCCCGCAGTAAAGGTTGGAGTGTGAGGGGTTTGAGGGTAAAAGTTTTGGGGAAGGGAGAATAAAAAGAAAAATATGAAGTCCTGATGTATTTTCCGGAGGGAATAAAAAAACATTCCGTAAGAATCCTATGTTTGGAACTCCTACGGAATGGGATAAAACGAAGTTATATTTTTAGTTCAGAACGTATGATGTTCCGTCTCTTCCGTCTTTTAATTCGATACCTTCTGCAAGCAGTTTGTCTCTGATCTGATCTGAAAGGTCAAAATTTTTGGATTTTCTTGCCTGATTTCTCAATTCGATCAAAACTTTTAAAGTCTGATCCAGTTTTTCATTGTTATTTTCTTCTACGGTCTGTAATCCCAGAACGTCAAAGATAAATGCATTGAGTGTAGATTTTAAATCTTCAAGATCTGCAGTTGAAATTGTTTCTTTACCATCATTTAAAGCAAAGATGTATTTCACTGCTTCAAACAGATGAGCAATCAGGATTGGAGAATTGAAATCATCTGTCAAAGCTTCATATGCTTTATCTTTCCATTCTTTCAGGCTGAAGCTGGATTGCTTTGTATCATCAGGAGTAATTGAATTCAGTACTTTCACTGCTTCCATCAGTCTGATAAATCCTTTTTCACTGGCTATCATGGCATCGTTTGAAATATCCAGCACACTTCTGTAATGTGCCTGCAGGAAGCAAAAACGTACAATTGATGGGTGAAAAGGTTTTTCAAAGAAATCATTGTCTCCGGTAACCAATTGCATAGGAAGGATATAGTTTCCTGTAGATTTACTCATACGCTGAGAATTCATTGTCAACATATTGGCATGCATCCAGTAATTTACCGGTGCAGCATCGTTGCAAGCTTTCCCCTGCGCAATTTCACATTCATGGTGTGGGAATTTAAGGTCCATTCCTCCTCCATGGATATCGAAGGTTTCACCTAAATACTTCGTACTCATTGCAGTACATTCAAGGTGCCATCCAGGGAATCCTTCTCCCCAAGGAGAATTCCATCTCATGATGTGAGCCGGCGAGGCTTTTTTCCACAATGCAAAATCCTGTGGGTTTTTCTTTTCTCCCTGCCCGTCAAGGTCTCTTGTGTTGGCAAAAAGTTCTTCTATATTACGTTTTGAAAGTTCACCATAGTTCAATCCTCTTTTGTTGTATTCTAATACATCAAAATACACTGAACCGTTGCTTTCGTAAGCAAAGCCTCTTTCAATGAGCTTTTGAGTCAACTCGATCTGTTCTACAATATGCCCTGTAGCTGTAGGCTCAATATTAGGTGGCAAAAGATTGAACATATCCAATACTTTGTGGAAATCTACTGTATATTTCTGTACAATTTCCATAGGCTCCAGTTTTTCAAGCCTGGTTTGCTTTACGAATCTGTCATTATCTACGTTTCCATCATCGGTAAGGTGGCCTGCATCAGTAATATTTCTTACATATCTTACTTTGTATCCCAAATGGATTAAGGTGCGATAGATAAAATCGAAGGAAAGGAAGGTTCTTACATTCCCTAAATGCACATTGCTGTACACTGTAGGTCCGCAGACATACATCCCGACATTTCCATCTAAAATAGGTTTGAATATTTCTTTTTCCGCTGTAAGGGAGTTATATATTTTTAATTGCATTTATTTTTAAGTTAAAAGATTCAATGATTTTAAAGATTCAAAAATTAGTTAAAAAATAATTCTGTCACAACAAATAATTGTTGTGATAAAAATTTTATCTGAAACTTTTTTAAATTTTATCATAATTAAATCGCTTTTAAATGATGCTGTAAATGGTCTACATAATCATTAATAATAAACTCCAATGTAAAAACCTGAGGTTCTGTTTTGGTTGTATCACAAGTTCTCTGTAATGCTTCATCGGGAATATTTTCTACTACATGAACAATCTGATAGTTCAAAGACTTCCACAGATCAATAAGATCCGAAGTAGGAACATTCTGATAGTTCTGAGCTTTTACCCAGATATTCTGATCATATACGATATTTTCGTTCTCTTTATATTGAGTGACAACAAATCTACGAATATTTGTAAAAGCACTGTCACAAAGATGTCCTATAATTTCTTTTTTGGACCATTTTTCAGGAGCGCTTCTATATGTCCATTCTTCTTCAGGGATGTTTTGAAATCTCTGAAGTTCGGCATCAATAATATTTTTAAGGATTTGGTAGTTCATTGTTTAATAGTCCAGTTTTGCATGGCTTCCTACATAATGCAAGAATTCCTGTCTTGTAATAGGATTCGTTCTGAAAATACCGCTTAGTTCTGCAGTTATGGTTGAACTTGCTGTATCTTTTATTCCTCTGCAGTTGACACAAAGGTGTTTTGCATCAATGATACAAGCAACGTCTTTTGTTCCTAAAGCTTCTTTCAAAGCATCTACAATCTGCATCGTAAGTCTTTCCTGAACCTGCGGTCTTTTCGCGTAGTAATCAACAATTCTATTAATTTTTGAAAGACCTATTACTTCTCCATTGGAAATATAAGCTACATGGGCTCTTCCTATGATGGGTAAGAAGTGGTGTTCACAGAAAGAATATACCGTGATATCCTTCTCCACAAGCATCTGACGGTATTTGTATTTATTGGAGAAAGTGGAAATCCCTGGTTTATTTTCAGGAAGGAGCCCCCCGAAAATCTCGTTCACATACATTTTAGCAACACGTCTTGGAGAGTCTTTCAGAGAATCATCTGTCATGTCCATTCCTAACGTTTCCATGATTTCGCCAAAAAGCTCAGTAATTTTTTCTATTTTTTCCTGTGGCGATTTATCAAAAGCATCTTTCCTTATAGGCGTATGTTCTTTTCCAGTGAAAATATCATCGTCGTTATCAGTAAAATCAACCATTTTTATTTAATTTGCAGCAAAAATACGGATAATATCTATTTCTCTATTTCAAATAAGGTGAAAAACATTATCTTTTATAGCCATTTCTGATTAAAAACGCCTATGATAATTGTCGAAGAAGTACAAAACCGACTCCATAAAAGGGAATTTCTTGAATTCCCGGCACAACTTTACCAACATGACAAAAATTACATCCGCCCTTTAGATAAGCATATTGAGGAAATTTTTGAGCCTGAAAAGAATAAATTCTTTAAAAACGGCGAGTGTAAAAGATTTCTGTTTAAAAAGAATGACAGGACGGTTGGTAAAGTAGCTGTTTTTATTAACCATTGTTATGAGCAAAAGCAACCTACGGGAGGAATTGGTTTTTTCGACTGTATCAATGATCAGGAAACTGCTAATTTTATTTTTGATCATTGTAAAAACTGGCTTCAGGAAAAAGGTATGGAAGCTATGGATGGTCCTATCAATTTTGGGGAAAGGGACAAATTCTGGGGACTTTTAATTGAAGGATTTATTGAGCCCTTGTTTGGAATGAATTACAACTTCCCTTACTACAAAGAACTTTTTGAAAATTATGGGTTTCAGATTTATTTTGAGCAGCTTTGTTTTACCAGACCTGTTTTTGCTGAAGTTTCACGGATCTTCACGATTGCCCATGAAAAAAACAGAAGAAATCCTGCAATTTCAGCCCAGCCTATGAAAAAGAATAATCTGGCCAAATTTGCAAAAGATTTCACTGAAGTTTATAATAAAGCATGGGCTTGCCACGGGGAAGGGAAATATCTGGAAGAGGCAAAGGTTTTGAAAATGTTCAATACGATGAAACCTATTATCAATGAGCATATCTCCTGGTTTGTATATGAAAATGAAAAACCTATTGCCATGTGGCTCAACATTCCGGACCTCAACCAGTGGTTTAAATATTTGAATGGAAAGTTCGGACTTTTTGAAAAGCTCAAGTTCTTGTTTTTAAAACGATTTAAGAAGAATGAGAAAATGGTGGGACTTGTTTTCGGTGTAGTTCCTGAGTGGCAGAAGAAAGGTATTGACGGATATATGATCTGGGAAGGGACTCAACATTTGAGAAAGCATACAGATTTTAAGATTACAGAACTACAATGGATTGGTGATTTTAATCCTAAAATGGTCAAGATTGCAGAAACTCTGGATACCACAGTAACGCGAAAGCTGGCTACGTACCGGTATCTGTTTGACAGAAATAAAGAGTTTGAAAGACACCCAATTCTTTAGGGTAAAGAAGATGGCAACTGGAAGATGGAAGTTTATCTTTTCTTGGATGCTTTGGGTTATTTGATGCAAAGTTTTTATTTACTGACTTTATATTTTTGAGGAAGCAAAGATTGAATCAACTTTATTGATTCTTTCTAAGCGGATGTATAGCCTGTGGCTTATTTAATCCATTTTATTTTTAAAAGAAATTCTTTATCAGATTAAAAAATAAAAACCCTGCTTTTTACAGCAGGGTTCCTTCATTTTTGGTACTTTTATTAGAATAGCTCACCAGCTACTTTTTTGATATTATCACTTTTCCCCATAGAGTAAAAGTGCAGAACAGGAACTCCGAAATCCAGAAGCTCTTTGCATTGTGCAATGGCCCATTCTACTCCGATCTGCTTTACAGCTTCATTATTTTTTGCATTTTCTACTTCATTGATCAGCTCTTCGGGAAGATCTATTTTGAATACCTGCGGCAGGATTTTCAAGTGTTTCTTTGTGGCAATAGGTTTAATTCCGGGAATAATCGGAACTGTAATTCCCATTTCTCTTGCTTTCTGAACGAATTCTATGTACTTTTTATTGTCAAAGAACATTTGGGTAACAATATAATCTGCTCCGGCATCTACTTTTTGTTTCAACCACTTGAGATCATAATTCATGGAAGGGGCTTCCATGTGTTTTTCAGGATACCCGGCAACGCCAATGCAGAATTTATTCAATTCATCACATGCCTGTTCTTCGTTATGAAGATACCTCCCTCTTCCAAGGTTATTGATCTGATCCACAAGATCCATAGCACTAGCATGTCCTCCCTGAGTAGGCTCAAAATACTGATGCCCTTTCATGGCATCTCCTCTTAAAGCCATTACATTATCTATTCCAAGGTACATACAGTCTACCAGCAGATATTCTGTTTCTTCTTTCGTGAATCCTCCGCAAAGAAGATGGGGAACGGTATCCACGTTATATTTATGTTGAATAGCAGCACAAATTCCTAAGGTTCCCGGGCGCATTCTTGTAATACGGCGTTCCATAAGACCATTTCCTTTATCCAGATAGATATATTCTTCTCTGGATGTGGTAACATCAATGAAAGGTGGCTTGAATTCCATCAACGGATCTATATTGGTATAGAGATCTTCAATCCCGATTCCCTTCTGTGGCGGAACAACTTCTAAGGAGAATAAAGTCTTCCCATTTGCGTTTTTAATGTGTTCTGTTATCTTCATTCT
This sequence comes from Chryseobacterium viscerum, assembly GCF_025949665.1. Lineage (NCBI taxonomy): Bacteria > Pseudomonadati > Bacteroidota > Flavobacteriia > Flavobacteriales > Weeksellaceae > Chryseobacterium > Chryseobacterium viscerum. The sequence continues at coordinate 6,650 of NZ_JAPDFT010000002.1, forward strand.
GTAATTCTTACTTTCTTTGATTTAGTAATATTCAATTATGAATTGTGTTTTATTCCTTAATTCTCCGTTTATAATATTACTCATTTCTATCATATTCCCTTTTTCATCATATTTAAAACTATAAACATTTTTCATTTTACCCGGATAAAAGTTTATCGGGAAATAGGTAGAATAACATGAGCTACAATTGATAGTAACAGATATTACTTTACTGTTTTCCCCATAAAGAATATCGGATGTACTTTCTTTCTGTTTATTTTTCTCAGAAATTTTATTGATTCTGTTTTTATCATCGTAGGTATATTCTATTTCGCCTTCCTTCGTTTGAGAACCTGCCCCTTCATCTAAAACATAGTTTTCTTTAACCAATTTATGCTGATTGTTGTAAGTGAAAGAATGCTTATTCTTTAAAACACCAAAATAATGAGCCCTTTCTATTGAAATACAATTTTCATTTCCATCATATGAATACACAACATTTTCTGATTCACGGGTTTGCCCTGGTTGAATCTGCGTCACATAATCAGTATTAATCATACTTGTCAATACATTTTTACCATATTTAAACTCACTTTTTCTTTGAATTTTATTATTGAAATATTGTTCTTTTTTTATAATCCTATTATTTTCATAATAAAATTTGGTGACCGTAGAATCGTTTTTACTTCTAACATATTGATTTTTGATTCTTATCAATTTTCCATCAGGAGTTATTTTTTTTGATATAATAAAATTCTCTATATTATTATTATATTCTGTTGTAATTATTTCATTCTTATTTTTAGAGGTTATATATTTTGAACCGCTTTTATAGTTACTTTCTACAACATTTCCGTCTTCTGAATATTGAACAGATTGGGAGAGCTGCCCATCTAACAAATAAGTAATTTTTTTAATTTTATTTTTTGAATACCATTCCGGTTCTCTATCCAAAACATAATTAAACAATAATGGATTAAAACTTACATCCACCATAGGAATCTGATTATAATTTACATATCCTATAAAATCTTTATCGTTGTATTTTTGGGTATAACTTCGAGTAAAAAAAAGTAAACAAACCCATATAAGAATATTCTTCTTCATAATTTTAATCTGCTAAATTGGGTGATAACCATTTTCTTGCTTCCTGGATGCTACAACTTCTTCTTGCTGCATAATCTTCAAGCTGGTCTTCTGTAATTTTTCCTAATCCGAAATATTTGGCATGCGGGCTTCCGAAATAATATCCGGAAACAGATGCTGTTGGGAACATGGCTAAGCTTTCTGTAAGGAAAACACCTGTATTTTCTTCTACTTTCAAAAGATCCCAGATGGTTTTCTTTTCCAAATGGTCTGGGCAAGCCGGATATCCCGGGGCCGGACGGATTCCTTTGTATTTTTCGGCAATAAGTTCTTCGTTGCTTAAACTTTCCTGATTGGCATATCCCCAGTATTCAGTTCTTACTTTTTTATGTAAAAATTCGGCATAGGCTTCTGCAAAACGGTCTGCCAGTGCTTTCACCATGATGGAATTGTAATCATCATTGGCTTTTTCGTATTCATTAGACAATTCATCGGTTCCAAATCCTGTTGTTACACAGAATGCTCCCACGTAATCAGTTTTTCCAGAACTTTGAGGGGCGATGAAATCACTTAGAGCCAGATAATCTTTTCCTTTTGATCTCTGAGCCTGCTGTCTAAGGGTTAAAAACTTTGCCTGCTCATTATTATTTTCATCAAAAATTAAGATATCATCAGATTCATTGGAATTCGCTTTAAAAATTCCAAAGATTGCTTTTGCTGTCAATAGCTTTTCATCTAAAATCCTTTTTAGAATAACCTGTGCATCTTTAAATAGTTCTTTTGCCTGAGCACCCACTACCTCATCTTCTAAGATATTTGGATACTTCCCATGGAGATCCCAGCTTCTGAAAAACGGAGACCAGTCTATGAAAGGAAGAAGTTCTCTCAGATCCTGATTTTCGATAACTTTTATTCCTATCGTATTTGGGGTAAAGATTTCTTCATTTTCCCAGTCAATTTTAAAATGATTTTCTCTTGCTTCTTTGATGGAAACATAATCTTTGTCTACCTGTCTGTTCAGGAACTTTTCTCTGAAATCGGAGTAGTCATTCTTTAAATCCGAAACATATTCTTTATTTCTGTCTCCCAATAATGAGCTAACTACGTTTACGGCTCTTGATGCATCATTCACGTGAACGACTGCATTTTTATATTTTAAATCAATTTTCACAGCGGTATGTGCCTTTGAAGTTGTAGCACCACCGATTAATAAAGGAAAATCTAAATTTTGTCTCTCTAATTCTGAAGCGATATACACCATTTCATCCAGGCTTGGTGTAATCAGTCCGCTTAATCCTATAACGTCTACTTTTTCTGCAATAGCTGTCTGGATAATCTTTTCGGCAGGAACCATTACTCCAAGGTCAACAATTTCGTAGTTGTTACAACCCAGAACAACACTCACAATATTTTTACCAATATCATGAACGTCTCCTTTTACAGTGGCCATTAAGATCTTTCCATTGGCAGGTTTTGCTCCGTCTTTTTCAGCTTCAATGAAAGGTTGTAGATAAGCCACAGCTTTTTTCATTACCCTTGCAGACTTAACTACCTGAGGCAGGAACATTTTTCCACTTCCAAATAAATCTCCCACTACACCCATTCCGGTCATCAGGTTAATTTCGATAACATGAAGTGGACGTGCGGCTGATTGTCTTGCTTCTTCTACATCTTCTTCAATAAAACGATCAATACCTTTTACCAGTGCATAGGTAATTCTTTCCTGCAATGGATTATTTCTCCATTCTAAGTCTTCGGCCTTTTCTTTTTTGACCGATTTGTGTTTTTCTGAATAGTCAAGAAGTCTTTCTGTAGCATCTTCTCTTTTATCCAGAATTACATCTTCTACAAGCTCCAGTAATTCCTTATTGATTTCATCATACACTTCCAGCATCGCCGGGTTTACAATACCAATGTTCATTCCTGCCTGAATGGCATGGTAAAGAAAAACAGAGTGCATAGCTTCTCTCACAGTATCATTTCCACGGAAAGAGAAGGAAACATTGCTTACTCCCCCACTTACAGAGGCATAAGGAAGATTTTGTCTTACCCAGCGTGTAGCTTCAATAAAGTCGATAGCATTTCTTCTGTGCTCATCCATTCCCGTTGCCACCGGAAAGATATTCAAATCGAAAATGATATCTTCTGCCGGAAAGCCAAGCTGGTTGACTAATATATCATAAGACCGTTTTGAAATTTCAATTCTTCGGTCAAAACTGTCAGCCTGCCCTACCTCATCAAATGCCATTACAATGACTGCCGCTCCATATCTTTTAATGGCTTTGGCATGTTTGATAAATTCTTCCTCACCTTCTTTTAAACTGATAGAATTGACTACACATTTTCCCTGAGCTACCTGAAGACCTGCTTCAAGAATTTCCCATTTGGAAGAGTCTACCATGATCGGGATTCTTGCGATATCCGGCTCAGAGGCAATTAAATTCAGAAATTTGATCATTGATGCTTTTCCATCAATCAATCCATCATCAAAATTGACATCCAGAATCTGGGCACCTCCTTCTACCTGATGGCGGGCAATATCTAGTGCTTCAGAGAATTTCTCCTCTTTGATCAATCTTAAAAATTTTTTGGAACCGGCAACGTTAGTCCTTTCACCAACATTGATGAAATTACTCTCCGGTGTTATGATAAGAGGCTCGAGGCCTGATAATCTTAAATATTTCATTTTATTCTTCTAAAATATAGTAGGCATTATTGGCATTCTGTCTCAATAAATCCCTATGCTTACTTAAAGCTGTAATCAGGGGAAATCTTTTATATGCTAAATTGTGTTCTTTAGCAAATTCTTCAATCTCCTCTGTGATCTCGTTGTAATACATATAACTGTAATTGGGAAACAGATGGTGGGCAACATGAAAATTAAAATTTCCCAACACATTTCTTACTAACCAGTTATTTTCTTTTAAATCATTGGTCACTTCAAACTGATGACGAAGCCAGCTGAATGGAAGACCTTTTTCTTTATTTAATTTTGGAAAGGCATTATCAGGAAGGGGATGCAAAGGCAGTAAAACAAACAATGCAAAAATACTTGCTGATATCACCTGTAAAAACCATGCTCCTAAGGCTAATCCTATTGATACTTTAAAGAACATCACAGGAATCACAATCTGATAGAAGAAATAGAACAGCTTATAACTTATCATTTTCACTTTTTCAATAACAGGTATTTTTCCCTGGGTTTTCAAAATCACTCTTTCCTTATCAAAGAAGTCTCTAAAGTCTCTTATAAACATCCAGTTGAACAAATACAACGGATATACTAAAAAGAAAAACTTATCCTGATACTTCTGTACTCCTTTCGCTTTGATCCACGGTACAATTAAAAGCAAACCGCTCTGTTCAATATCCGTATCCCATCCATCCACATTCGGGTAAGCATGATGGCTTGCGATATGTCTTTTTTTCCAGATGTAGGAATTGGCTCCTATAAAATCAAAAATGTGAAGAACCAGCCCGTTCAGTCTTTTACTTTTACAGATATTGTTATGGGCAGCTTCGTGGATTAAGTTTAAATAAATTAAAACCAAAGAAATTCCCATTAAAACAAAACTCAGAATATAAATCCAATGTTTTCCGGCATTCAAAACAGCCAGAAAATATAAACCAATATAGACCAGCGGCAGAATAACCGCTTTAATCTGAATGTAGATATCTCTATTCTCAGAAATGTTTTCTACTCTTTGGTTCACTTTCTTTCTTAGCTCATTAAATAGTCTGACATCCTCCGAATCTTTTAAGTAAATTGGCTTTTCCATATGTTTAACTTTATGGTTTACTTAAAGTTAACATTTATAATTCAGCCTTCATTCTTGATTTTAATTAAAAAAATCTATCAAATCACACTAATTTCTTCAATTTCCTTGGCTCATATTGCTCTACCAGATCAGCAATCGCTTTAATGTGTTCAGGAGTTGTACCACAGCATCCTCCGATAATATTGATCAGTCCTTTTTCCACATATTCTTTGATCTGTCTTGCCATATCTTCAGGAGTTTCGTCATATTTCCCGAAAGCATTCGGTAAACCGGCATTCGGGTATGCTGAAACATAGAATTCTGAATTATGAGCCAATGTTTCAAGATAAGGAGTCAGCTGATCTGCACCTAATGCACAGTTGAAACCTACACTTAATAAATTCAGATGGGAAACCGAGATCAGAAAAGCTTCTGCAGTCTGTCCGCTCAATGTTCTTCCTGAGGCGTCGGTAATGGTTCCTGAAACCATGATTGGAATTTTTATTCCTCTTTCGTCCTGTAATTCATCAATCGCAAATAAGGCTGCTTTCGCATTCAAAGTATCGAAAATGGTTTCTACCAGAAGGATATCTGAACCTCCGTCCAGCAAAGCTTCACACTGCTGTTTGTAAGCTACTCTCAATTCTTCAAAAGTGATGGCTCTGTATCCTGGATCATTCACATCAGGGCTTAAACTTGCTGTTCTGTTCGTTGGTCCGATAGATCCGGCTACGAATCTCGGTTTATCCGGATTTTTCGCAGTGTATTCATCACAGGCTTTTCTTGCAATTTTTGCTGATTCATAGTTCAGCTCGTATACAAGGTCTTCCATATGATAATCTGCCATCGCAATAGTGGTTCCTGAAAACGTATTGGTTTCTATAATATCAGCTCCTGCTTCCAGATATTTCTTGTGAACCTCTTCAATTGCCTGAGGCTGTGTCAGAGAAAGCAGGTCATTATTTCCTTTTACCGGATGTTCCCATTCTTTGAAACGCTCTCCTCGGTAATCCTCTTCTTCAAATTTGTATCTCTGAAGCATTGTTCCCATCGCACCGTCAAGAATTAAAATTCTTTTGGATAGAGCTTTATATAATTGTTCTGAATTTTTCATTTTCTATCAATTTATAGTTTATAAATCCGCTGACCAGTTTTTTACATAAGAGGATTTTTTTATTGATGATTTCAAAATCTCCTTTAGAAATATAGTGTTGATCTTCAGCAAAATGGAATTGAGTTTCCAGTTTATAAAGAGATTTCCCGGCAATATGTAGAAACTGTAAAGTATCTTCCGGAGCCTGTCTTCTACTTCCTTTCGTTATATTAAACGAAACTGAAGTTGCCATTCTTCTTATTTGACTCGTTAAAGCCAATAATTCTTCTTTAGGAAAATTTGTAGTCAGGATATAAGTTAGATTAACCAACTTTCTTCCTTCCCTCCAAATTTCTAATTCTGTGTAGTTTCTATCCATTGGGCTCTTTATAAACTGTAAACGATTAATTAGTCTAAAGCCTGTTTCAGATCTGCGATGATATCATCTACATTTTCCAATCCTACTGAACAACGAACCAATCCTGCTGTAATCCCAACTTCATTTCTTTCTTCGTCTGACAGTTTAGAATGGGTAGTGGATGCCGGGTGAGTAACGATCGTTCTTGTATCACCTAAGTTAGCGGATAGTGAACACATTTGTATCTTATCTAAGAAGTTTCTTCCTCCTTCTATTCCTCCTTTTATTTCAAACGCTACGATATTTCCTCCAAGCTTCATCTGCTTTTTGGCTACTTCATAACTTGGATGGGATTTCAGGAAAGGATATTTTACTAGTTCAACATTAGGATGGTTTTCTAAGAACTCAGCTACCTTCAATGCATTTTCACAGTGCTTTTCTACACGGATAGCCAACGTTTCAAGGCTTTTTGATAACACCCAGGCATTAAAAGGAGACAATGCAGGTCCTGTATTTCTTGCAAAAAGATAAATTTCTCTGATCAGATCTTCTTTTCCTACTGCTATTCCTCCTAAAACTCTTCCCTGTCCGTCAATCAGTTTCGTTGCTGAATGTACAACAATATCTGCACCGTATTTGATAGGTTGCTGAAGATAAGGCGTTGCAAAACAGTTATCTACAATGAAAATAAGATTATGTTTTTTGGCGATCTGCCCGAAGAACTCAAGATCCAGAATTTCAATAGCCGGATTGGTAGGCGTTTCAAGATATAAGATCTTTGTATTGGGCTTAATATATTGTTCAATATTCTCTGCGTCTCCTGCTTTGAAGTAAGAGGTTTCAATATTCCATTTCGGGAAATACTTAGTAAATAAAGTATGCGTAGATCCGAATACAGACTGACAGCTTACAATATGATCTCCGGCATTTAACAATGCTGCAAATGTAGAATAGATAGCAGCCATTCCCGTTGCAAAGGCATATCCTGCTTCTGCACCTTCCATTTTAGCGATCTTATCTGTAAATTCTGTTACATTTGGATTAGAGAAACGGCTGTATAAATTTTTAGGTTTTTCTTCTGCAAAGCTTGCTCTCATATCTTCCGCATCCTGAAATATAAAACTGGAGGTAAGATATAATGGTGTAGAATGCTCGTCAAACTGAGTTCTTTCAGTCTGGGTTCTTATTGCTGATGTTTCAAAATTTTCCATATAGTTTTAATTTTAATAATGTACAATGTATCTGTGGCTATTATTTTAAACTTGATTAAATAAGCCTTTCGGCATTGTTTTCATCGTCATTAATACATTGTACACTTTACTCTGTACAAATTATTTGGTTTCACTTACTCTTAAAATATCTCCGAATACTCCTCTGGCTGTTACCTGTGCTCCGGCTCCGGCTCCCATAATCACGATTGGATTTTCACCATAACTTTCTGTGTAAATCTCAAAGATTGAATCGGAACCTTTTAATTGTCCTAAAGCTGAAGTTGCCGGAACAGAAATCAGTTTTACATCTAACTCACCTTTATCTTTCTGCAAGTCACCGTGTAGATCACCTACATATCTCAATACATGTCCGGGTTCCTGATTTTCTTTTATTTTCTGGTATTCTTCATCCAGTTCTTCAAGTCTTGAAAGGAATTCTGATTTTGACACCTCAAGTAAGCTTTCCGGAACCAGATTTTGAATATTGATATCTCCGAATTCATTGATTAAGTCTAATTCTCTTGCCAGAATCAATAATTTTCTTGCTACGTCATTTCCTGATAAATCTTCTCTCGGATCCGGTTCTGTATATCCTTTTTCCAAAGCTTCGTTGATGATGGTTGAAAATTTATCATCCCTTAAAGAAAAATTGTTGAAGACATAGCTTAATGTTCCGGAGAACACTCCTTTGATTCTTGTGATATTTTCTCCTGAAAGGTGTAATAATTTGATCGTATCAATTAATGGTAAACCTGCTCCTACATTGGTTTCATACAGATAGCGTCTGTTGTTTTTACTCAACGTATATCTTAGTTTTCTGTATTCTTCAATCGGAAGGGTATTAAAAATCTTGTTTGAAGAAACCAGATCGAATCCGTTTTCTGCCAAAGCATGATAGTTTTTCACAAAATCCTTACTTGCCGTGTTATCTACAACGATAAGGTTCTCAAGCTGGTTTTCGTTAGAGAAATTAATCAGCTCCTGAACACTCGAAGGATGTTCCGCTGTCAAAACCTCATCACCCCAATTCGCATCAAATCCTTTCTTATTGAAGGCTATTTTCTTTGAATTGGCTACTGCCACTACTTTAAGGTCTATTTTCTTACGTCTTTTAATCTCTTCAGAAGATTCCAGCACCTGCTCTATTAAGGTTTTCCCTACATTTCCGTGTCCTATGATCGCCAGATGAACGGTCTTTGGTTTTTTGAAAATTTCAGATTCTATAATGTTTTTTGTTTTTTCGTCCTGTGAAGAAGTTACTACGATGTTGACTCTGTTTTCTCCTGCTACCTGATTCAAAAGCAATGGGAAAACATTGTTTCTTGCCAGCTCAGCAAAGACTTTATTGAAATCTTCTGCTACAAAACCGATAACAGAGACATTATTGATACTGTAAATCTGGGAAACTTTTCCTGATTTTCTTTCTGCTTCAAATTCATCGATAAGACAAGCTACTGCTTTTTCTGCATCATTTTCCTGAACCAGAATAGAAATTCCGTTTTCTACGGCTTGCTGAGAAATTACTCCTACACTGATACGCGCTAAAGTAAGCGCTTTAAAAATTCGTCCGTCAATCCCGATTTCTCCCAGGAAATCTTCTCCTTCAAATTTGACGATTGATCTGTTCTTCAAAAATTTTATTTCGTTAGCATTTTTCATTACTTCTGTAAAATGTTTTTAATGATATTATTTAATTGTTGATATTCCATTAGGAAGGCGTCATGCCCGTGTATAGATTGGATCTCGTAATAAGAAACATCCTTATTTTTCTCTTTTAAGTTTTCAAAACACATTCGGATTTCAGAAGCCGGGAAGAATAAGTCTGTATCTACGGAGATCATGTGCATTCGTGCCTGTATGTTCTCCATAGATGATTCATCAGCATTGATATTCATCAAAAGATGATTCATCAGCTTGTAAGCTTTTAAACTAAATCTTTCGTTTAGTGCATTACCATGATAAATCAACCAGTCTTCTGATTCCAGGCGTTGTTTTTCCTGGTTATATTGGTTTTGAAATCTGTCATTGAGCGACTGTGGTGTTCTGTAACAAAGCATAGCATGAATTCTTGCTTTCTGTAATGGTTCCTCTTTATCATTCAATAAAAATTTCTGAACCAGACATTGTGCATGAAGCCAATCGTGTGTTCTGTAATCACAGGCTATAGGAATAAATATTTCTGCGAGGTCCGGCTGCTTGGCAAGCATTTCCCATGCTATTCCTCCTCCCAGAGAGCCTCCGATAATGGCGTATAGATTTTTGATATGTAACACTTCAAGCCCTTTCAGAAATATCGCAGCGATATCTGAAGGCGTGAAATCTTCATAATCTTCAATTAAAAAATCGTCATATCCGTTTCCGGGTATATTGAAGCACAGAACAGTATATTGATCAGTATCAACAATTTGATTTTTTCCTACCAATTGTTTCCACCAGCCTTTTTCTCCGGATACATCTGAGTTTCCGGTAAGAGCATGATTGATTAAAATGATAGGTGCTGTAAACAGATCTTTCCCAAAAAGCTGATAGCTTAACGGGATATGATATTCCTTTTGGGAATTGGTTTGATACGAAAGATTAATATAGTTTAGTTCTGTTTTCAATTCTATTATATTTTATATACAAATACAATTGAAAATGCCACAGGAAATGGCTGAAAAGAACTTCAGTAAGTTATCTGTCCAAAATACTTTGGTAGAACGTAGCACCTTCTTTGCTTGCGCAAAGGGTTGCTAAGGTTTCATAGGGTCTAATCCCTCAACCTTTCTTGATAACATTTTCAATATTTGAATGAACGAATAGTGCAAAGGTAGTTCTTTTCTTTTAATTTTTAAAAAAAATTATTTTAATATTTAAAAAAGCCCTTAAATACAAGTATTTCAAGACCATATTAATAATTGTTCAGATGAAAAAAATTGGAATTATTTTTCAAAAAAACTAACTTCGTATGGAAAAATGATGAGATATGACCGCCGAAAAAGAAAGATTACAAGATACCAAATGGAAAAACTGGGGACCTTATGTAAGCAACCGACAATGGGGAAATGTACGTGAAGATTACAGCTCAAACGGGAATGCCTGGGATTTTACCAATCATAATAACGCCGAAAGCTATGCTTACCGTTGGGGAGAGGAAGGCATCGCTGGAATTTCTGATGTAAAACAGTTGTTCTGTTTTGCTTTTTCATTCTGGAACAGGAAAGATAAAATGATAAAAGAACGGTTCTTCGGATTGAGCAACCCACAGGGAAATCATGGGGAAGACATCAAAGAAATCTTTTATTACCTGGACAATACACCTACTCACAGCTATATGAAAATGGTGTATAAATATCCTATCAATGAGTTTCCATATGATGAACTTCTTGCTGAAAACGGAAGACGCAGTAAAAAGGAACCGGAATATGAGATTTTCGATACCGGAATTTTTGATAACGATGAATATTTTGATATTTTCATTGAATATTGTAAAGCTGATCACAATGATATTCTGGCCAGAGTAACTGTCTGTAACCGAAGCCAGCATGGGGCTCCCATTGTAGTGGCCCCTACTGCCTGGTTCAGAAACAACTGGAAATGGGGATACAATACCTATAAAGGAGAACTGAATGCTTCTCATGACGGAAGTATTAACATTGGGCATGACAGTATTTCTATCAAAAAAATCTATACCCGGAATTCAAATGCACAAAGTATATTTTGTGACAATGAAACCAATACGTCCAGGCTTTACGGAACTCCTAAAACGGAGAATATGTATTTCAAAGATGGCATCAATAACTTCATTATTCATCAGGGAAACACTGTAAACCCTGAAAAAAAGGGTACAAAAGCTTCTTTTCTGATTGATGAAATTGTAGGAGCAGGCGAATCTAAAATTTTTGAATTCAGATTATGTCCTGATAAAACGGATGAACCTTTTGAAAATTTTGATACTATTTTCGATACCCGACAAGCAGAAGCTGAGGAGTTTTATAACGATATTCAGAATGATACTGTCAATGAAGATGAAAGAAATGTTCAGAGACAGGCTTTTGCCGGACTTCTCTGGAATAAGCAATTCTATCATTACAACATCGGAAAATGGCTGAAAGGTGATCCTAACTTTGAAGCTCCGAGAAATTTCAATGAATATGTAAGAAATACGGAATGGAATCACCTTCACAATAAGGATATTATTTCCATGCCTGACAAATGGGAATATCCATGGTATGCTACCTGGGATCTGGCATTTCACTGTGTACCTTTTTCCATCATTGATGCAGAATTTGCCAAGGGACAACTTTTGTTGCTTACCAAAGAATGGTACATGCATCCCAACGGACAGCTTCCAGCTTATGAATGGAATATGAGTGATGTGAATCCTCCTGTACATGCATGGTCCTGCTTCCGTGTTTTTAAAATTGATGAAAAAAACAATGGAAAGCCGGATTTATTATTCTTAGAAAAAGTATTCCAGAAGCTGCTGCTGAATTTTACGTGGTGGGTGAACCGAAAAGATAAAAACGGTAAAAATATTTTCGGGGGCGGTTTCCTTGGGCTCGATAATATCGGAGCTTTTGACCGGAATATGGTTTTAAAAGACGGCCAGCATCTTGAACAGGCAGACGGAACAAGCTGGATGGCCATGTATGCATTGAATATGATGCGTATTGCTATGGAACTTGCCCAGTATTATCAGGTGTATGAAGATATGGCGATCAAATTTTTTGAACATTATCTTTATATCGCTGAAGCTATGGAAAACCTGGGCGAAGGAACGAAAGGACTGTGGAATGAAGAGGATGGATTCTTTTATGATGTACTGCAGCTTGGAAACGGAGACAGTGTATCTTTGAGATTAAGAAGTATTGTAGGCCTGATCCCATTATTTGCTGTTGAGATCGTAGACCACCGTCTACTGGAAAAGATGCCGAATTTCAGAAGCAGAATGGAATGGATCTTAAAAAATAAACCGGAACTTACTAAACTTGTTTCTCACTGGGACGAGGAAGGTCATGGAAGAAAACACCTGATGAGCATCCTCCGCAAAAACAGACTGACAAAAGTTCTGACAAGAATGCTTGATGAAAATGAGTTTCTAAGTTCTTACGGAATCCGCGCCATGTCTAAAGTATACGAAGAAAATCCTTTTGTATTCTCTGTGCATGGTAATGAGAATATGGTCTATTATACTCCTGCAGAAAGTGACAGCCGAATGTTTGGAGGAAACAGCAACTGGCGCGGACCGATTTGGTTTCCTATCAATTTCCTGATTGTGGAAAGCCTGCAGCGCTTTCATTATTATTATGGAAACAGCCTGAAAGTAGAACTTCCAACAGGAAGCGGCGATAAAAGAAATCTTGATGAAGTAGCCCAGAATATCAGCAAAAGACTTTGTTCGATATTTTTAAAGGATGAGCATGGGCAACGGGCTTTCAATGGAGGCAATCCAAAATTCAATTATGATGAACATTTCAGAGATTATATCACCTTCTTTGAATATTTCCATGGAGATAACGGCCGTGGTGTAGGAGCTTCTCACCAAACAGGATGGACAGCCACTGTAGCAAAACTGATAAAACCAAGACTTACCTTTTAATAAGCAATGAGTAATTGGTAATAAAAAAGCCGGATGAGTCATCCGGCTTTTTCTATTTTTAAATAAGAGATTAAATTTTTTCTCCGTTTACATAGACTTCGTATCCGATTTCTACATTCGGTTCTAAGGTTTTTGATACGGAACAGTATTTTTCAAAAGAAAGTTCTGCAGCCTTCAGTGCTTTTTTAGGATCAATTTCTCCTTCTAAAAGAAATTTCACATTGATGGATTTGAAAGGTTTCGCATCATCTACCTGTACTCTTTCTCCTTCTACCTCTGCCTGAAATCCTGTAATATTCTGGCGCTGTTTCTTTAAAATCGAAACCACATCAATTCCGCTGCATCCAGCGACTGCCATCAGCACACTTTCCATTGGGGAAACTCCTTTGGCTCCCGGCTGGGAAGTATTATCCAAAAGAATAGAATTTCCCTGTGCATTGGTACATTCAAATAAAAAATCGTCGTTTATTCTGTTAAGTGTAATTTTCATTGCTTATTGCTTATTGCTTCTGCAAAGTTATAAAATTCCTCTCGCTTTTATCTCCAGATATTTATTGATAACATCGATATTCAAATTTTCCGGAAGTGTATATACGGTATAAATTCCATATTTGCGGAGTTCCTGAATGATCAGTTTCTTTTCAAATTCAAATTTTTCGGCAATGATCTCATCGTATATTTCCTGCATATTTTCAGGATTTTTGTTAATCAGCGTCTGCAGTTCAGAGTTTTTGAAGAATACAACTACCAGCAAATGGTTTTTAGCGATTCCACGTAAATATTTCAGCTGCCGGTTCAATCCGTCCAGTGTCTCAAAATTGGTGAAAAGCAAAATTAAACTTCTTTGATTGATGGAGTATTTTACATCCTGATACAAACGGTTGAAATCACTTTCAAAGAAATCTGTTTTGATATTATAAAGCGCTTCAGAGATTTTTTTCAGCTGTCCGGATTTGTTATCGGCAGCAATTTTATTTTCAGCTTTTTTGGAAAAAGTCATCATTCCGGCTCTGTCCCCTTTTCTCAAAATGATATGAGACAGCGCCATGGTTGCATTGATAGAATAATCCAATAAACTTAATCCGTTGAAAGGCATTTTCATCGTTCTCCCTTTATCAATCAACATAAAGATACGCTGTGATTTTTCATCCTGAAACTGGTTTACCATCAGACGATTGGTCTTGGATGTTGCTTTCCAGTTGATCGTTCTGATATCATCTCCTGGAACATATTCTTTAATCTGCTCAAATTCCATAGTGTGTCCCAGCTTTCTGACTCTTTTGATTCCGCCTAATAAAAATTCACTCTGAATGGCCATAAGCTCATATTTTCTGAGATGAATAAAGGATGGATAAGAAGGAAGCATAGCATCTTTCTGGAAAATAAATCTTTTTGAGATGAATCCCAATGGTGATGATGCATAAACATTCAAACCTCCAAAATGATATTCTCCTCTTTCTTTGGGCTCTAGTGAATATTGAAAGAATGTATTCGCACCTGAAGCAATCTGCTTTTCAATCAAAAAATCTCTTTTCTGAAACTGGAACGGAATTTCATCAATAATCTTAGTCGCTATAGTAAAGCTGTAATTATTTTTAATATCAATTTTCACAAAATTCTCATCTCCGTTGGACAATTTTTCCGGCAGAATCCTTTGAGCCTGTAATGCATTTTTTTGATTAAAAAGCAATAGAAAATCTACTATTGCCGCAAGAAAGCAAATCAGGAGTACAATATGGGCTACCCACATCATCACAGGAAAGAAGAATGCAAGGACATACAGAATCCCCACTCCGATGAGTGTAAAAAAGAGACGTGTATTGATGTATAAGTTTTTCATTGGTTGGGGGCAGGTTATAGGGATTAGGATTTAGGATAAAGGGATTAGGGGTTATGCCCTGCCAGCTATCCACTACCTATCTCGGAATCTCTATTCCTTCTAAAATCTGACGGATAATTTCATCTGCAGTAAGACCCTCCATTTCTCTTTCCGGAGAAACGATTACTCTGTGTCTTAAAACAGCGTAGCTTGCTTCTTTAATATCTTCAGGAGTTACAAAATCTCTTCCTCTTAACGCTGCAAACGCTTTTGATGCTGTAAGAAGTGCCAGTGATGCTCTTGGAGATGCTCCCAGATATAAGAACTGGTTTTCTCTGGTATTGATGATAATTTTAGCAATATATTCCATCAGCTGAGCTTCCACAATGATTTCTTTTACCAGATGCTGGTAATTTTTCAATTGCTGAGATGTGATAACACGGTTTACCCCTTCTGTTTTATCTTCTTTTTTACTTTCGTGCTGATTTTTAATGATTGCTATTTCCTGCTCAAGATTAGGATATCCTACATTAATTTTGAATAAGAAACGATCCAGCTGAGCTTCCGGAAGTCTGTACGTCCCCTCATGTTCTATAGGGTTTTGTGTAGCAATAACAAGGAAAGGTTCTTCCAAAATATAACGGGTACCGTCCATGGTGATCTGCCTTTCTTCCATTACTTCAAATAATGCGGATTGCGTTTTTGCCGGCGATCTGTTGATCTCATCAATCAGGATGAAATTGGAGAAGATAGGTCCTTTTTTAAATTCAAATTCTGAATTTTTCACATTGAATACAGATGTTCCCAAAATATCGGAAGGCATCAGATCCGGAGTAAACTGAATTCTGCTGAAACCTACATCAATGGTTCTGGCTAATAATTTTGCTGTGATTGTTTTCGCAACTCCCGGAACCCCTTCAATAAGCACATGGCCGTTTGAAAGTAATGCTGCCAAAAGATGTTCAATCATCTTCTCCTGTCCTACAATTACTTTTCCGATCTCAGATTTTACTTTCTCCAGGCTTGTACGAAGTTCAATCATATCTATTCTCGACTGAAACTGCTCTTCCTGTTTATTAAGGTCTATAGAGCTTTGGTTTTCTATATTAGGGTTATCAAAGTTTTCCATAATAAATTTTAATTGGCCGATCTAACAATGGGTGTCAATGTAATAATTAAATATTTTCCCTGGAAAGATAATTATTAGTACTGGTCATTGTTACATCATTATATTGTTGTATTATTTAAATATTTCATCAAGGAGCTTATTGATCCTTGTAAGGTCTTCCTTCATTACGCTGGCGTAAGGATCCTGAGCTTTTTTTACAAGCGTTATCGCTTCATTAATCATCTCCACGGTTTTCCCGGTTTTCAGCTGTAGTTTTTTTGCAAATTCTTCATCCAAATTCTGGGTATCTATCAACAGATCCATTCTTACTTTGTTCAGAAAATACTGAGCTTTCTTTGCCATCATATCATGAAAATCACCTTCCTGAAGATACAGATTTCCAATACTTTTTACAAAATCCAGAGAAGTATTCCTTAGTGGCTCTGTTACCGGTACTATTCTCTGTTTTCTTTTTGCATTAAAGAAAATAAAAAGGATAAATCCACCCAAAAACACCCACCACGCATACTTTAAAGCCGGATTTGACAATACAAATCTCATGAAGAAACGTGATGTTGAACTTTTCTTGGATACAAACCAAAGGGTTTCTCTATCCGGAAGATATGAAAACACATCCTGAGCATATTTTGTGTTCCCAGGTTTCAGAAGATAATAATTGGTCAGAAAAAGAGGTTCTGTATGAGCGTAAATATATCCTTTCCCAAACTTCACTTTGATAAAGTTGGCTTGATCAGTATTCTTTTTTTCCACAGTTTTTCCAAGGACTTCAACGTTAGGTTTAATGAATGAAAATCCTCTTCCTGACGGAAATTTATCTAATTTAATAAAATCATTCTGATATTTTTTGTCTGTAAGTTTCAGTACATTTTCCTCTTCAAAAGAGATTTCGGAATCATAATATCCGATACTGTCTGAAATTTCTTTTGGCATACGAGCTACCATTAAAAATGCATCCGAGCCTTCAGATACCTGGGTCAGGATTTTATTCCAGGACTCTTTATCAAGATTATTTTCAATTACAACAATATTGTGAGGATCCTTTTTATGCTGACTGTAGTATTCGTAAGGTGCCTGCTCAATTTTCTTCAGGTTATTTTTAAAAAGATTTTTAGCTTCATTATTAAAAACAAATAGTCCGAACGGAGACTTTTCATTGATATCAAAATTCTTGCGCCAGTCTGTCGTTTCTTTTTTGTTAACTTCAAGCAATGCCAGAATAATCATCACGATGATGAAAATTGCAGCATATGTTTTGAAAGTTTTATTCATGGTTACTATTGTTAGGGTTTAAATGCCTGATACTGATTTTTAAATTTCTGATAGCTCTGTTCTTCAATACTGAATTCTCCATACCAGACATAATCAAAGATATAAGAAAGATTAGAAAATTCATTTTTCAGATGGAGAGCTTTCAATTCTGAGGCATAATCTTTATTGGTTTTTTCCGGATTCCAGTTGATCAGCTTTTTGTCACTCAGTTTTTTAAGAATAAACAGGAATTGGTAACGAACTGCTGAACGATAATCTCCCGCCATCTCAAATTTTGCAATACTTTCAGGGAAATTGATTTCGTGGATGTTCTCATGGAGTTCCTGCACATTGATATCCAGTTTTTTATTCTTTTTGCCAAAAAGAAAGTTCCCGTCTTTTCCCATGACATATCTAATGATAAAATAAAGCAGAAATCCTACAAGAATAATAGCAAACAGACGGATGAGGACTGTTGTAAACTCTGCTGACTTAGTCAGTGCAGTTTCCCCGAAAATTCCCTGTATAATCTGATTGAGCTTCCGCATCAACTTTTGAAAGAAAGATTCTCTTGGCTTTGATACGGAATAGTCAAATTCGTTTCCTTTATATCTTGAGGGAATATTTTCTTTGAATGTTTTCGGATACACTGCATTCTCTGACACCGGGTTTTTCATCAGTACAGAATCTGCACGCAGCATATTTCTGTAATGCCCGGTTGTATACAGAGAGTCTCCCAGATATTCATCAGCAGAATTATCGTCCTGAGCCTGAACCAGCCCAAGAGAGAAAAAAAGCAGTAAGAAAAAGAAAATTCTATTCATTGATTCCTATAGTGTCTATTTCTGCAAGTTCTACTTTCTGGTGAAGATCTGTTCTGCTGTCATAATACATCAGTCCTGCATTCACATACATCAGGTTTGAAAGAAAAAATGAAAGCAGCATCGAAATTCCGTACAATACAAAAAACAGGATTCCCGCAGTTCCGGTAAAAGGATTTTGCTCAAAATTTCCGTCTGGTGTAGAAGTAAGAAGTGATCCGTAAAAAAATATCATCGGAATAAATGTGAATACAGATGTTATCATATAGATAATAATAAACATCACAAATGCCGATCCCCAATATTTCCAGTACGGTGATTTCTCACTACCGTTCGGATAAGAAAACTGTGAACGTAAAGCATAGCTCAAACTTCCCCAGAAACCTCTGTCCGAATTAAAATAATCATACATCAGAAATGTAGTAAAATTAAATATCGTTGGGTAAAGAAGCAGTATCAGAAACAATCCGATAATAATAAAAATGAGAATATAGGAAAAACCTACGACAAATAAAATTGCTGGGGTAACAATAAAGATCATCCCAAGGCACAGTTTCGCTATTCTCCCTGCATTGCTTTTAAAGTCATTAAGGATTTCATCAGCTTTTATTTTTTCTGCCCCTTCTGCAATTCTTTTTAAATAAAAAACGGGATACAGGTAATTGACAATCATCAAAACCATGAAAAGCAGAAAAGTCAGCAATCCTACCGTAATCAACATGCCGGCATTATCCGAAAAATACTGTTCAAAATAATACGTTTCTCCACCAAGATTAGACCCGAATATCTGCGAAAAGAGTTCTTTATATCCGAAGATCACAACGGTTACCATTAAGATCAAAAGCAAGCCATTGATCAGAATATAGTTCTTAAAATAATTCTTCCCGTATAATTTGAAGAAATTAAAACTATCGCTGATAAAGTTTCCAAAATCTCTTTTTTTATAAAATTGTATCATTGATGTGTTTATTAGTTTTTTTGTTGACAATAGATGGATATACAAAATAGTAGAATCCTATAATTGCCAGTGATCCCAAAATAATGATCAGATTCAGAAACAAAGGCATCTTCAAAGCATGTCTTGTAACATAACCTTCTATAATTCCTGCACAAATGGTGAAAGGAATAGTACTTAAAAATATTTTAAATGAATCTTTAAATCCTTTTTTAAAAGAATTAAACCTTGAAAACGTTCTCGGAAATAAAATAGAAGCTCCCAGGATCAGTCCGCACATCGCTTCCACCACCATGGCAAAGATCTCAAAAACTCCGTGAAGCCATATTCCTCTGGCACTCTCTTTCAATGCTCCGTAATCATAGAAAAAGTATTGGAAAGCACCCAGCATCACACTGTTGGAAAGCAAAGCAAACAATGTCCCCACGCCTCCTGCAATTCCGTAAATATAGAGTTTTGCTCCTACCTGAATATTATTAAAAATAATTCCTATCGTACTTCCCCAGGTACTTCCACTCTGATAAACCCCTACAGCATTATTATTTTTAATATTTTCAACTGTTTCATTCACATATCCTTCACCCAGAATAATATTTACAAAACCTTTATCATAGATTGCAGAAAGTACTCCTATTGAGGTAAACAAAATGAAAAACAGAAAAGCATACATCAGATATCTCCTGTACTGATACATCAGCAACGGAACTTCAGTTTTGAAAAAGTAAACCAGCCTGTTTTCCTCCACCCTTTTGGTTTTATAAATCTTTTGAAAAATCTGGGCAGATAGATGATTAAGGTAAACTGTAGTATTACTTTTCGGATAATAGGTCTGGGCAAAAGAAAGATCATTGATCAGGTTAATATACAATGAAGACAGGTCATCAGGATTTTTTTTAATTTTCCCTTGAATAACCTGTTCTATTCCCAACCATTTTTCTTTATTTTGTTTAATGAAATAAACTTCTCTCATAATTGTTAAGGCTAAAATAATAAAAAATATGTCTCAAATTGCGATAAATACCTCACAAAATGTAAATATTAATTTTAATATTGCAGGCGTAGGAGAAAGGATGCTTGCCTTCATTATTGATCTTCTGATCAGGATAGCTTATGTGGTGATTACCCTGTATTTGTTCTTCAATATTTTTGACTTGGGATATTTATTAGACGGTCTTGATGAATGGTCTATAAGAGCTGTATATCTTATCCTTACTTTTCCTATTTACATTTATCCGCTTGTATTGGAAAGTTTAATGGAAGGCCAGACACCCGGCAAAAAGCTGATGAAAATCAAAGTGGTAAAGATTGACGGATATCAGGCCAGTTTTGCAGATTATATGATCCGCTGGATTTTCAGAATTGTTGATGTTTCATTCGCCGGAGTTATAGGGCTCATCTCTATGATTGTTTCTAAAAACAACCAGCGCTTAGGTGACATTGCTTCCGGAACTGCTGTCATTTCCCTCAAAAATAACATCAATATCTCGCATACAATCCTGGAGAATATCCACGAGGATTATATCCCTTCTTTTCCACAAGTCATTGCTTTGAGTGATAATGATATGAGAATCATCAAAGATAATTATACCAAAGCATTAAAAGTAGATGACCGACAGATCATCAATAAACTATCCAATAAAATTAAAAGCATTTTGAAACTGGAAATAGATGCTACTCAAATGACGGAAAGACAGTTTATCAATGTGATTATCAAAGATTACAACTATTATACGGGAAAAGACAATTAGGAGAGTCAATTGTCAATTTTGCTTCGCAAGTGAATGGCCAATTTAAAAATGTTGAAAAATTTACAACGGAGCTTATTGCTTATTGCTTATGCAAAGGTCGGTGCAGTTTTTGTATATTTAACCTAAAGTCTTGAATCATGAAATTTGAAAACAATAAATCCGGAAACGGCGGAGTTCTTATCCTAAACAACGAAATAAAAGAAGTAGGCAGACTTACCTATACTATTTTCCCTGAAGATAGCAAACTGATTATTTCTTTTGTCCTGGTACATCCTGAATTTGAAGGCAGAGGAATGGGAAAATTCTTAGTGGAAGAAGCCATAAAATTTGCCCGAGAAAACAACTGGAAAGTATACCCACACTGTTCTTACGCAAGATCTGTGATGATGAGAATGAGTGATGTGGATGATATTTTTTTAAAGAATTAAAACCTCATTCAATAGAATATCTTCAATATCATCCGGGTAATCTACTTTGAGATGATGATCAGAAGCCACCCATTCCATAATTTCCTGAAGATTTAAAACCTTAGAATTGGGTATTCCCATTTTGTCAAGAGCGCATGCATTACATTCCTGTTCATATTGATTATGGATAGGAATCACGAACAGTTTTTTATCCATAAATAATGCTTCTGCAGGAGATTCAAAACCTGCGTTGCATAAAATCCCTTCGCAGCCTTCAAAATATTTCAGATATTGGCTTTCATCAATAGGAAATACTTCCACGTTTTTTACTTTGACCTGAACCTTACTGTATTTTGAAAACACTTTCCATTCAACAGGAATTTTTCTTAGCACCTTGATGATATTTTCATCAGCAAAACTCGGAAGATATACAAGATAATATCCCTGTTTATAAGGATTAAGGTTTCTGATCTTTCTTCTGATCACAGGTTTTTTGATCTGAGGATGGTAGTTTTCAAAATGAAATCCTATTTTCCTTTCGCTGGGAACATAGTATTTTAAAATCATTTCTCCCAGAAAGTCCTTTTTCTTGGGTTTTGGTGTTTCCGGAAAACTCATGGAAGCCTGGTGGCTGAGTTCTATCATCGGAAGCTTTTTCAGTTTGGAGGCCCAGCCCGTCAAAGGCTCATAATCGTTAATGATTAAATCATATTGTGAGAGCTCCAATTCTCTTATTGTTTTGGCTGCTTCAAAGAATTTATTTTCGGTAAACGTTTTTCGATAGGATAGACCGCCTGTTTTGTTGTAAAGAAGAGAAATACCCCTATATTGAAAATTGATGTCAAAATCAGCCTTTAATTGTGATTGATGTCCACTGATCAGCGTATCAACGGATGCATGTTTTTTGAGAAGAGGAATAATTTCCTGTGCTCTAGCAATGTGACCGTTTCCAGTACCCTGAAATGCATATAAAATCTTCATCTAGGAAAAGTTGGTTACAATTTTTAAAAGAGCAGAATTATCCATTTCCTGAATTTCTTCCATTTCATCATCTTTCAGCAAATGTTTATGCTCGTCATAATAAAAAATTGTCCATTCTTTATTATTGTATTCTAAAGCAGAGAGATTCTCAATCCAATCCCCGGAATTCAAATAAGTACAGGATCCTTTTTTATTAACAACCTCACGGATCTGCGGCTGGTGGATATGTCCGCAAACTACATAATCATAATTATTGTCAATAGCCAGTTCAGAAGCTGTAAGTTCAAAATCTCCGATATATTTTACCGCTTTTTTCACATTGTTTTTGATCTTTTTGGAAAACGAGTATTTCTCTTTACCCATTTTTTCTAAGAACCAATTTACAACATTATTGATTATAATCAGGAGGTCATACCCTTTTCCGCCAAGTTTAGCGATCCATTTTGAGTGCTGGACGGATGCATCGAAAACATCCCCGTGAAATATCCAGGTTTTTTTCTCGTCAATATTCAGGCAGATTTTATTACAGACTTTAAGTTTCCCAAGTTCAAAATCTGTGAACTTCCGAAACATTTCATCATGATTGCCCGTGATGTAATAGACGTCTGTGTTCTTTGTTGCCAATGAAAGAATCTTTCTGATTACTTTCAAATGAGGTTTAGGGAAGTAAGACTTTTTAAACTGCCAGATATCAATAATATCACCGTTCAAAACTAAAGTTTTAGGCTGGATAGAATTGAGATATCTCAACAATTCTTTAGCCTTACATCCATAAGTTCCCAAATGAACATCCGATATAACAACTAATTCAACGTTTCTTTTCATAGTTTTGTACAAAGAAACTAATTGAAAGTTAACTGTATATGAATGCTATATTATTTTTTATAAAGAGTCCATCAGCTCTTCTGTGATTTCCATATTGTGGTAAACGTTCTGAACGTCATCATCATCCTCGAAACGCTCAAGCATTTTCATATTAGCTTTAAACTGTTCTGCATTTACTTCTTTTGTATTGTTTGGAATTCTTTGAAGTTCTGCACTCTTCGCTTCAATACCCAGTTCATCTAATTTGTGAGATAAAGAACCGAAATCTTCAAAAGCAGTTGTAATCATTACTTCTTCTTCATCTTTTTCTACATCTTCTGCTCCTCCATCAATCATTTCCATTTCAAAATCATCCCAATCCATTTTGATCTGAGCCAAATCAAGTGTGAAAATTCCTTTTCTATCAAAGATAAATGCCAATTCACCATTTTTACCAAGGTTACCATCAAACTTGTTAAAAATAGCTCTTACGTTCGCTACAGTTCTTGTTGTATTGTTTGTAGTACATTCTACAAAAAACGCAACACCACCTTGCCCGTATCCTTCATACGTGATTTCTTCATAGTTCTCTGCATCAGCACCGCTTGCCTTCTTAATCGCACGCTCTACGTTGTCCTTAGGCATGTTTGCCCCTTTCGCATTCTGGATACATCTTCTCAGCGCCGGATTGGCTTCAGGATCTGTTCCGCCTGCTTTTACAGCTAATGCAATGTCTTTACCTATTTTGGAGAATGTTTTGGCCATTTTATCCCATCTGGCCATTTTAGAAGCTTTTCTATATTCAAATGCTCTTCCCATTTTAATTTTTAAATTTCCAACAAAATTACTCAAAAGTCAACAAAAAAAAAATACCTCCAAAAAAATTGGAGGTATTCATTATTTAGAAAAATTAATTATTTTTTCTTTTTAGCAACAGCTTTTTTCTTAGCTGGAGCTTTTTTAGTAGCTTTCTTAGTAGCTTTTTTTACTGGAGCATCTTCGTAATCTTTTTTCTTGATTGCGTTCCACTCGTTAGCATCTTCGATAGCAGTTACGATAACTTTTCTATCAGCTTGTCTTTCAGCATCAGAAGCTTTTTCAGAAACTGTAGCTTTAGTTTCACCAACACCGATTGACTTAAGAGCGTTAACATCAACACCTCTAGCTTCTAAAGCAGCAACTACTGAAGCAGCTCTTTGTCTAGAAAGTTTCAAGTTGTACTCAGCAGCACCTTTAGCATCAGTTTGACCTTCAACTAGGTAGTTACCACCGTCAGTTTTGATGATCTTAGCAGCGTTATCTAACTTAGCGCTAGATTCTGGTCTGATAGTCGCTTTGTTGAAATCAAAGAAGATACCTTTAAGAGCTTCTGTAGTTTCAATAGCAGTTTGTTTCTTAGGCTTAGGACATCCGTTGTATTCAGGAAGACCTGGAACAGTAGGACAAGCATCATCTTTATCTAAGATACCGTCACCGTCTGTATCTGGCCAAGGACAACCGTTGTTTTCAGCAGGACCTGCTACTGTAGGACAAGCGTCATCTTTGTCGATTACACCATCACCGTCAGTATCTGGCCAAGGGCATCCGTTGTTTTCAACTGGACCAGCCACTTCTGGACATTGATCGTCTTTATCTGGAACTCCGTCACCGTCAGTATCAGGACATCCTTGGAATTCTGGTAAACCTGGAGTATCTGGACAAAGGTCATCTTTATCTAGGATACCATCCTTATCTCTATCTCTGTTTCCGAATCTGAATAAGATAGAAGCAGAAGCTTGCCAGAAGTTAGCCACTGTAGAGTGGTCACCTGGAGTTGATACATAATCTCCCTGAACACCAAGACCGAAGTTCTTAGTTACCCAGAAGTTAGCACCAGCACCTGTAGCTACAGTAAAGTGGTTAGCTTTACCATTCTCATTACCGTCTTTTCCGTTAACAATGTTTTCGATTGGATTACCGTTAGCGTCAACAGCCGTTCTTGGGAAAGTAAGAGCAGTATAGTCATGTCTTAAGTAGTTAGCACCAACTCTTAAATATGGATCAAACCAAGATTCTTCGTTCCATAAAAGACCTGCAGCGTGAGCCTGGAAACCAAGACCTGTCATTAGGAAAAATTCTTTCCCCATGTTGAATCTTTTGTTTTCAACATTTCCAACAGTAGTCTGCCAGTCAATTACTAAACCTTTACCAACATTTCTAGCAACTGTTAGCTTAGATAATGGAGGTGTAATAGAGAAGTTGTTCACATTGAACATGTTCTTTGTCAAATTGTTAGCAGAGAACGTATTACTGAAAGTACCTCTCGCTGCTACGTGGTTTTCTGCATGAGCACCAACTCCGATTAACCACGGATTGTTGGTAGTCTGTGCGAAAACAGTAGAGGCAACAGTAAGCGCCAATGCTGAAATTCCTAATTTTAGATTTTTCATAGAATTAAATGATTAAATAATTGATAATGCAAAATAAATATAATTTTTCTTTATATACAAAGTTTTTCAAATGATTTTTAACTTTTCTTTAATATTCTGTCCAGGTTCCGTTTGTTTTCTCTATCTTTTATCGCCTCTCTTTTATCGAAAAGTTTTTTCCCTCTACCAAGCGCTATCAGCACCTTTGCTTTACCTCGGTCAGTGATATATAATTTTAAAGGTATTATGGTGTTCCCAGCATCCTTTAACTTTTTTTCAAGTTTTTGTAATTCTTTTTTGTGCAAGAGCAATTTCCGTTCCCTTTTTGTTTTATGATTGTAAAAAGTTCCTAATTTGTACTCATCAATCATCATGTTAATGATGTACAATTCCCCATCAATAAACTGACAGAACGATTCTGTGATAGATGCTTTGGATGAACGTAAAGATTTTATTTCGGTACCCGTCAAAACCATTCCTGCTTCGTATTCTTCAAGAATTTCGTATTCAAAACGGGCTCTTCTGTTTAATATACTAACTGTTTTCTCAATCTTCATCATTTTAAAATTTCGTTATTGAAATATATAAAAAATACCATACAATTAAAAACTTGACTATTATATTATTACAAAATACCCAAATTCTTTTCGTATTTTTGCGCCAAATTTACAAAACTATATGTTAACAGTATCTAACTTATCTTTACAATTCGGGAAAAGAGTTCTTTTTGACGAGGTAAATATTATGTTTACCAAAGGAAACTGCTACGGAATCATCGGAGCAAACGGTGCGGGAAAGTCTACATTCCTTAAAATATTAACAGGAAAGCAAGATCCTACAACAGGACATGTATCTCTGGAACCAGGGAAGAGAATGTCAGTTTTGGAACAGGATCACTTTGCATATGATCAGTATACTGTTCTTGAAGCTGTTTTGAGAGGTAACAAGAAATTATTTGAGATAAAAGAGGAAATGGATGCGTTATACGCAAAAGAAGATTTCTCTGATGAAGACGGAATAAAAGCAGGTGAATTAGGTGTAATCTATGATGAAATGGGAGGTTGGACTGCAGAATCTGATGCACAGACAATGCTTTCAAACGTTGGAGTCAAAGATGATATGCACTGGCAGATGATGAGCGAACTTGAGAATAAAGACAAAGTAAAGGTTCTTTTGGCTCAGGCTCTTTTCGGAAATCCGGATGTGTTGATTCTGGATGAACCTACCAACGACCTTGACATTGATACCATCTCATGGCTGGAAGATTTCCTTGCAGATTATGAAAATACAGTAATCGTTGTATCTCACGACCGTCACTTCTTGGATACGGTTTGTACGCACATCGGTGACTTGGATTATGCTAAACTTAACCTTTATACAGGTAACTACTCTTTCTGGTACCAGGCTTCTCAATTGGCAACAAGACAAAGAGCTCAGGCCAATAAGAAAGCTGAAGAGAAGAAAAAAGAACTTCAGGACTTCATTGCAAGATTCAGCTCGAACGTTGCTAAAGCAAAACAGGCTACTGCAAGAAAGAAAATGATCGACAAATTAAACATTGACGATATTAAGCCATCTTCAAGAAGATATCCAGCTATTATTTTCGAAATGGAAAGAGAGGCTGGTGATCAGATTTTAGATGTAAAAGGTCTTGAGAAAACAAAAGATGGAGAGTTGCTATTCTCTAATATTGATTTGAATCTTAAGAAAGGTGATAAAGTTGCTGTACTTTCCAAAAACTCTTTAGCGATTACAGAATTCTTCGAAATTTTAGCAGGAAACGTAGAAGCTGATAAAGGGACTGTTGCATGGGGAGTTACAACGAATCAGTCTCACATGCCATTGGACAACACCAACTTCTTCCAGGAAGATCTAAGCCTGGTTGACTGGTTGAGACAATTTACAAAAAATGACGAAGAGCGTCACGAAGAGTTTGTAAGAGGATTCCTTGGAAGAATGCTTTTCTCAGGTGATGAAGCTTTAAAGTCCTGTAAAGTACTTTCAGGAGGTGAAAAGATGAGATGTATGTTCAGCAGAATGATGCTTCAGAAAGCAAATGTTCTTTTATTAGATGAACCTACCAACCACTTAGACCTTGAAAGTATCACCACTTTGAACAACTCTTTATCTAACTTCAAAGGAAATCTTTTATTGGCATCTCATGACCACGAAATGCTTTCAACGGTTTGTAACAGAATCATTGAACTGACTCCTAACGGAATTATCGATAGAGAAATGACTTATGACGAATATCTTGCTGATAAAAAAGTAAAAGAATTAAGAGAAAAAATGTACTCTTAATCTATTCAGCATTATAATACACAAAAAACCTCAAAGCGCTGCTTTGAGGTTTTTTTATTGAAAAATAAATTAAATAATTATTTTGTCAGTTTTGCAGTAGGCAAAGATACTGTTCCCGGATCTTTCCACATCCCGTCTTTTTCTGCTCTCTTTTTAATAGACTCTGCTCTTTTATTACTATCTGGGTGAGAATTGAACATTTTCTCAAAATTAGTCTGTGTACTTCCCTCTGAAAGTAAGGCTAACTTTTTGAAAGCCGTATAAGCCCCTACAACATCGTATTTGTTAGCTTTCATAAAGTCATATGAGTAAGTATCGGCTTCTGATTCCTGTTTTTTGCTGTGCGAAGCATCCAAAAATGCATTTGCCATTTTTCCTACCTGGCTCTCATTAAGAGTAGCTACTGCAGAAGAAGCTGATGACGCTGCATCCAATGCAGCTGCTTTCAGATAAGCAGATTTCATGGCATCTTTTGTATCCTGATTTTTCACGTGCCCTATTTCATGTCCGATAACGGCAAGCAATTCATTGTCTGTCATGATATCCATCAGTGAAGAGAACACACGTACACTTCCGTCTGCACAGGCAAACGCATTGATATCTTTTACTTTGTAAACTTTATAATTCAAATTAAGACCGTCCTGAGACTTGTGTTTTCCAAACAGCTTGTTCAGTCTCACGGTATACGGATCTTTAGGTCCTGCTACGGTATTATTTTTATCCATCCAGTCTACTGATTCTTTGGATAACTTAACCGCATCTTCGTTGGTAAATGTTAAGGCTTTCGCACCATTTGAAACCATTCCGGCAGCTTTCCCGAGGTTGATTTTTTGTGCATTGATCGAATACATAGCCCCAAGTAGCATAAGGCATAGAGTAATTTTTTTCATAGTCATTTAAAATTTGGAGCACGAAGATAGCCTTTTTTTAACAATTATTAAGTCGAAACTTCGTTCCAGTTCTTTCCGGAATGCTATTTTTTTTCCTTATTTTTGTGAAATGAGTCAAAAATGGATTTATAAGCCTGAACCCGATGAGGAAGTTGTGGACAGACTAAGTTCGTCACTTGGTTTTGGTACTTTTGAATCTAAAATCCTCGTTTTAAGAGGGATTGACAACTATCAAAAGGCCAGAGAATTCTTCAAACCGAACCTTAACGATATACATAATCCGTTTTTAATGGCCGATATGCAAAAGGCTGTAGAGCGTATTGCAACAGCAATTGAAAATGGTGAAAAAATATTGGTATATGGTGACTATGATGTGGACGGAACCACGGCGGTTGCATTGATGTACCTTTATCTCAGCAAGATTGTTGAGAAAAAATATCTGGACTATTATATTCCGGACAGAAATTCTGAAGGATATGGAATTTCTACTGAAGGAATTGATTTTGCCAAAGAAAATGGGTTCTCACTAATCATCGCTCTGGATTGTGGAATAAAGGCCCTTGACATGATCAACTATGCCAGTAATCTGGGTATAGATTTTATTATCTGCGACCATCACCTTCCGGGTGAAGAAATTCCTGATGCTGCGGCTGTACTTGATCCTAAAAGAAATGACTGCCGATATCCTTTCAAAGAACTTTCGGGATGTGGTGTTGGCTTTAAGCTTTGCCAGGGATTAAATACAATTTATAAATTACCGGAAGCAGAATTATTTGAACTGACTGATCTTCTAGCCATTTCTATTGCAGCCGATATTGTTTCCATGACAGGTGAAAACAGAGTGCTGGCTAAAATGGGATTAAAAACCCTTAGAAAGACCAGAAATCTTGGATTAAGATTATTGATTCCTGAGGATAAACTTTCTCATTTTGAAATTTCCAATATTGTTTTTGAAATAGCCCCTAAAATTAATGCAGCCGGAAGAATATCTCATGGTAAAGCAGCCGTAGAGCTTATGGTTTCCGACAATCTGAAACATGCCAATCAGATTGTGAGCGATATCATGAATCTTAACGATGAAAGAAGAGAACTGGATATGAATTCCACTCTTTCTGCATTGAACCAAATTATAGAGTCTCAGCAAGAAACCAAGCATACAACAATCGTTTATCATCCTGAATGGAATAAAGGAGTGATTGGTATTGTAGCTTCCCGGCTTATTGAAACTTATTATAAACCCACATTGGTATTTACTGATGGTAATAATGGGGAAATGGTAGCTTCTGCGAGATCTGTTTCTGATTTCGATGTGCATGAAGCTCTTGATATGTGTTCTGAATACTTCCTTAAGTTTGGAGGCCATCACGCGGCGGCAGGACTTTCTATGGAGAAAGATAAGTTTGATGCTTTCAAAGAAAGGTTTGAAAAAATTGTTTCTGAAAAAATTAAAGACCATCAAAAAGAGCCTTCCATTGCTATTGATACTGAAATTACCGTTGATGAAATCAACAGAGAGTTTATCAATTTTCACAGAAAACTGGCTCCATTTGGACCTCACAATATGAAACCTATTTTTACATTGACTGATCAGAAACTGTCAGGTTATGTGAAAACAATGGGGAAAGATAATAACCATCTGAAATTTTATATCAAGCAGGAATCTACAGGACGAAATATTGAGTGCGTAGGATTCAAGCTAGGACCATTTGTTGAAGATTTTAAAAATAAAAATTTTGACCTTGCTTTTACCCTTGAAGAAAATCACTGGAAAGGCAACGTCACTCATTATTTAAATATTAAGGATGTGAAATTCAGGGATTAGGATTTAGCAATAAGGGAATAGGGAAACGGATATGGGAAACTATAAAGAATTAATTGTCTGGCAAAAATCTGTAGATCTCGTTACAGAAATCTATAAGGCATCTGCCGTTTTTCCAAAAGAAGAACTGTATGGACTTACAAGTCAGATCCGCAGATCCGCAATTTCAATTCCATCTAATATCGCAGAAGGTCATTCCAGAAGATCTACTAATGACTATCTTCAGTTTTTGAAAATTGCAAGAGGCAGCAGTGTCGAATTGGAAACCCAATTGATTATTTCAAAAAATTTAAATTATTTGAATCCTGAAAATTTTCAAATTTTAATCGAAAAAACATCCGAAATATCAAAAATGCTGAATGCAGTAATTACAAAACTTCTAACTCCCTAAGTCCTAATTCCTGCAATATAACTCCTTATAACAATGAAAAAAATCGGTTTATTTTTCGGTTCATTCAATCCTATTCATATTGGACACCTTATTCTGGCGAATTATATTCTGGAAAATTCTGATATGGATGAGCTTTGGTTTGTAGTGAGCCCACAAAATCCGTTTAAAGACAAAAAATCTTTACTGAATGACCATAACAGATTAGATATGGTACAGCTGGCAGTAAAGAATTACCCGAATATGAGAGCTTCCAATGTGGAATTCTCTCTTCCAAAACCAAGTTACACAATTGATACTCTTACCTATCTTCATGAAAAATACCCGGATTATTCTTTCAGTCTGATTATGGGGGAAGATAATCTGAAGAGCCTTCACAAGTGGAAAAATTTTGATGTTTTGATCAAAAATCATCATATCATTGTTTACCCAAGAGTATTTGAAGGAGAAAAGGCTGATTCTGACTATTTACAGCATGAAAATATTTCTCTGATCAAGGCACCGGTTATAGAACTTTCTGCCACTGAAATCCGTACTATGATCAAAAACGGTAAAAATGTAAGACCTATGTTACCTCCTGAGGTTTTTGAATATTTGGATGGTAGTAATTTTTATCAATAAGCAATGAAATTATATTTATTCTTATTCTCTATTTTTTTGCAAGGCTTTCTATATGCTCAGGAATTAACAACTTTAAAAAGTGACTCTCTTAAAGAATTACAGAAAATTGCTTTGGCCGAAAGGATAATCTATAATAAAAAGCGCTGCAGCGAAGATTCAATCAGAGCTGTAAAAGCTTCGGAAATTCAAAATAAATATTTTATCAATATTGCTGCTCCCGCTGGTGATAAGTTTTTGCCAGGAGAAGAACTCAGAATGATTTTAAAAAAGCATAATATCATTTGGGGCGGAGAATGGATAGGCAGTGATATGGGCGGTTATTCAGGTGAGTGTTATTATTCTGTAATGACTGAATTGACTGAAAAAAAGTTTGGTAAAGATTTTATTGACGGTCTCGTTAAAGAATCTGTAGCTATGTATGTAAAAAAACACCCTGATAAAATCTTTGATAACGATGAGCATTGTGAATGGACTTATAAAGGTAAATATCTCAGTTATACAGATGATAATGATCAGTTAAATAAAGATTTCTTCCATAATTTTATTTATCCGGAAGGTTATGAAAATTACAATCCTTCTTTTCAAAAATACCGTTCAAGTACCTTGGTTACGCTCATATTAGATCAAAAAGGAAAGGTTTTGAAACACCAATTCAGTCATCGTATTTATAATGATCACAATTTGAAATATATTCCTTATTTTGAAAAAGAAATCAAAAAGTTTATAAAATACACTAAATTTGAGCCTGTAAAATACAGTGGATATCCCGTAAAAAGTGAAACATCCTTTCTTATCTACTATAAATAACTATTCATGGACTTCATCGAAAAATTTTTCTCAAAATATTCTCAGGAAAAAATCATCAAATGGTTTAAACAGATTTGTGTTGCAGAAGCTATTTCATGTCTTTTACTGTACTGTGTTGCGATGATCTGGATCCGATATGATGAAAATTTATATTCCATTATCTTCATCAGCGTTATTGGCAGTTTACATGGATTATTTTTTACGCTTTACCTTATACTCTGCCTTCCTGCAAGAAAAATTTATCATTGGGATGATGAAGATTTTGTTTTTGCCTTATTATCTGCATTCTTCCCTTTTGCAACGGTTTGGGTAGATAAAAAGCTAGCCAGATTTGACAGAGAATAAATCATACAATAAAAAAAGGACCTTTTCGGTCCTTTTTATTTTTACGGTTGTTATAAATCCCGTTTTACATGTCCTGTTGCAGTGAAATTATGATTTCCTGAATTATCGGTATAAGTCCCATTAACTGTGAAATCAATATAGTCCCCTACAGCTCCAAAAGAAGTTATATTTACAACGAGGTTTCCATTATTTGATGTAATAGCACCTCCTGAAAATTCAAACCCATAATTTGAAGTAAAACTTGCAGCAACTCCCTGCATATTATTCTGGATCATAGAAAAAAATGGTCCTGCGGCACTTATTGAATTTATTCTCAATTGTTTAGGTGGCATATTCGGTGATGTAGACGTAAGCCCTGTCCATTGTGCATTGATCAGTCCTAACACATACACCATAGGCTGATTATCAATCTTATAATTTATAAATTCAGTCAAAGAATTACAAGCCATGATATTCCCCAGATTTACATTATTAGAGGTTGCTGTAAAAGTAATTTCATTGGTTGTCTGAAAATTAACGGTATCAAATCCTTCATACTTAAACTGTGGATTTGGTGTACATGAATAGGTGTTGAAGACAAAACTTCCGTTACTGTCTACCGGAACTGACAAATACTGGAAATAGTTTGTACCTGCTGTTGGTTTCAGTATTACATAACCATCACTCACATTGGCATTAGCACATGTCTTCAGAATCCCCTGAATGGTATAACTAGTAGTTGTAGAAGGATTTATTGTAATATCAGGAATTGTTGTAATAGCTCCGGCCGGGAATGGCCCAACGTTCGAGGTATACAATATATCATTACAAACACCATACACTTTTAAACTAAGAACTTCACCTGCCGGAACAATTCCTGAAACCATTCCTGTATTATCTGTTATTCCGTAAGTTTCATATGCTTGAGAGCTTCTCTTTAAAGTTACTTTAATATTAGGCAAAACCTGCCCTGCTGAATTTTTTACGGTTACTTTCATAGTTGCCTGTTCAAACTGTGCATCACAATTCCACCAAGAAAAATGACTTACTGTTCCTACATAGGTATTTCCAATCTTTGTTGCAGAGCCTTCTTCTTTCCACATTCCGGTGTCTTCATTATAAGACCATAATGGTATTGTGGCTGGTGAGCTGGAAGTTTGTGAGGCATCCACCGGAACGGTGATTTCTGCAGTATGGTTGTTTGCAATCTGAAGATTTTGTCCGGAACTACCTGTTAATTGTACATGCAGCATCCCAAAAGTTTCCATCACTCTGGAATTACCTCCTGAATTGGTTGCCAATAAAGATCCCGGCATTAATTCATTTAGGTATTGATTGGATGGTGCTAAATGAAAGACAGCAACACTCACATTTCCTGAATAAGCATTTCCGTTTGCATCTTTGAAACTTCCGTCAAATTTTACTTTTGTTCCGTTGGGTAATGAAACGGTAGATGTAGAACCAGTGGTAATTGTAGATGTTATTGTTACAGGAATCATCATGATATTCACCCTATTGATTCCGTTGGTAGGTACCAAAACCCGCGATGCATTTACATAACCGGATTTTGTAACTTTTATATGGGCAAAATTTTCTTTTACCGAAGCGTTTTTAAATGTGAAGAAACCTTTAAGATTGGTTGTAACGGTACTTGTTCCTATTGTAACCGTTGCTCCTGATACCGGAAGCCCGTTTGTATCAAGGACTACACCCTGAAAGTTCTTTTGCGCAGTATTCCCAAAATTATAATTGGATGGTGGATTTGTTGTGTTGTCAGATATTTCTGATAAATCTTCATTTTTACATGAAAACATCAATACAAACATCAATAATAAGAGGTAAGATTTTCTCATATGGTATTAATTTTTAGTTTTCACTAAAATAATAATAAAACACAATCATTATTATTTTTTCTGATTTTCCGTCAATTTTTTTTCAATTTTCCATCAATTTCATTTTGTCATGTAACAAAAGTGAGCTTTAAATTGTCTAATTAAGTAACAAAGTCGTTGAAACTTAAAAATTAACATGAAATTTTAATAACTGATAATCAGTTATTTAAATGACAATTAAAAACATTTTAAGTACTTTGCATTGCATGATACTAAATTTATTATATATCTTTGTAATGTAAAATAACAAACCATACAAGCTATTAATTAAAAAATAATATCATGAAAACTCAAATTCTTATTGCAGCACTATTTTTCGGTGGACTTGTAACTGCCCAGCAGAAAAAAGACAGTTTGAAAGTAAATGCTATTGATGCAGTGAATATCAAGAAGCAGGTTTTCAAAAAACAAGGGGACCGCTTAGTTTACGATGTAGCTTCTTCATCTATTGCTAAAGGGACCAACACCTTTAATCTTCTAAAACAAACTCCAATGATTTCCAGCATTGATGGAAAGACGCTGAAGATTTTGGGAAAAAATGATGCGGTGATCTACATCAACAATAAGAAAACAAATATGGATTCTGAGGCATTGATTGAAATGCTGAAGTCTACACCATCAGAGGATATCCAGAAAATTGAAGTGATTACCGTTCCGGGAAGTGAATTCCAGGTTGAATCCAAAGAAGGGGTGATTAATATTGTCATGAAAAAAAGCAAGAACAACGGTTACAACGGAACGTTGAAAATGCAGAATGAGCAGGCTTATTACAATAATCCTAATGCAGGAGCTTCTTTTAACTTCAGACAAGGAAAGTGGTCTGGTAATTCAAACTTCAGAACAGGAAGCTGGACAGACAGACAAAGATATACGCTCTCAAACGGAGATCCTACTTTCAAAAATGAATCATTTGGGTTTAATGATGATCCTAATAAAAATTTCGGCGGAGGTTTTAACGTAGATTATGAGATCAATAAAAAACACAGTCTGGGATTCTCTTACAATATGAGATACAATAAAAGTTTCAATTCTGTACTGGATATTACCAACTGGCAAAATGGGGTTTTAAATAACAGAACGGTCAATAATGAAGATGCGCAGACCAGAAATCATTCATTCAATTTAAACTATGAAATGAAAACCGATTCTTTGGGAAGCAGGCTTACCTCAAACGTTTCTTACCTATGGTTCAACAGAGATAAAGTAAGTTTTAATGAGAGTTTTCCTTTAACTAATGATACGATCAACAAGTATTCAGCGCTTCATCAATCAGTACCTCAGATTATTAACAATTATGCCGCAAACATTGACTATCTGAAAAAAACGGCTAAAGGCGCAACATGGTTAATGGGAATCAGCTACAACCATACGAATACAGACAATGATACCCAGCAGGATAAACTGAAAAACGGAGAGTTTATCATAGATCCCAACCAAACCAATCACTTCATCTATAAAGAAAATATACTGGGGATTTATCTGAACTATGAACGTAAACTGACTGAAAAAATCTCAGGAAAAATAGGAGCCCGATATGAAATGACCAGAAGTACCGGAGATATTGTAGACAAAACAGGATTTGAAAGAAATTACAACAACCTTCTGCCTTATCTGAATTTAAATTATGCCATCAATTCTGATCATAATTTGAGCTATACATTTTCCAGCAGAATCAGAAGACCGAGATTCTGGGAGCTGAATCCTTCGAGAACGTATTTTACCCCAACCAATTATACACAGAACAATCCATTTATACTGGCCTCCAAATATTATAATCAGGAGCTTAATTATATGTACAAAAATGCATTCTATGCCAATCTTAGTTTCAATATGGTAGAAGATGCTGCAGCATCAGACCTGCTTCCATTACAGGGAACGGTAACGGCTCCTAAAAAAGATTCTCAGGGGAAAATCATAAAGGATATCAAAGGAAATCCAATTATGGAAACCACCAGATTCTTAAGATACATCAGAACCAATTACGGAAAGAACAGAGAAATTGCTTTAACTCTCGGGATGAACAAATCATGGTTTAAAGACATATGGACTACCAACTATTCTGTGAACTTAGGGTATGTTACTTATACAGGCGGAGTATGGGAAGATCCTACTTCTATGCCGGCTCCTGGAGAAACGGAAGTTGTAGATCCTTATATCATTGACGTTAAAAACTA
Organism: Chryseobacterium viscerum; assembly: GCF_025949665.1. Classification (NCBI taxonomy): domain Bacteria; kingdom Pseudomonadati; phylum Bacteroidota; class Flavobacteriia; order Flavobacteriales; family Weeksellaceae; genus Chryseobacterium; species Chryseobacterium viscerum. Next base: position 43,252 of record NZ_JAPDFT010000002.1, read on the forward strand.
TAATATGTCTGTAACGATCAATAATATCATCAGACTTTCATCCAAAAAAGACTGGTTCTTAGGAGTGAATTACTTCTTTGCAAGCCAGACTGCAATGGAAGGAGGAATGATAGGAGCAAGACAAAGCTTCGATTTTAGTCTGAAAAAAATTGTAGGAGACTGGACTATCGTAGCAGAAGTAAGCGACCTATTTAACCAAAGCTTTTACAGGGTGAGAGGAGTACAGCCAAATGGAAAATATAATAATATAACCAACTTCAACTATCCAAGGCTAATGAGCATCGGAGTTACATACAATTTTGGAAATCAGAAACTGAAAAAAGCAAGGGAAATGAAATCGGCTAATGATGCTGTAAAATCAAGAACCTAATCTATAAAACTTATATCACTAAACCACTCTTAAATAAAACAAACATGAAACGTATAATTTTGTCAATGGCCATCGTATTCGGTACTTGTGCATTTGCCCAGGAAAAGAAATCTGATACGGCAAAAACAAAAAATATAGAAGGTATTACCATTACAAAACAGGTCTTCAAAAAACAAAGCGACCGTTTTGTATATGATGTAGCAGCATCACCTGTGGCTAAAGGAAATACCACTTTTGACCTTCTGAAGCAGACTCCTCTGTTATCTTCAACAGATGATAAAACATTGAAAATTGCGGGAAAAAATAATGCCCTGATCTATATCAACGGAAGAAAAAGCAATATGGATTCTGAGTCTCTGGCTCAGTTTCTGAAAAATACTCCGGCAGAAAACATCCAGAAAATTGAAGTAATTACCGTTCCGGGAAGTGAATTCCAGGTGGAATCTTCGGATGGAATCATCAACATTGTTTTAAAGAAAAAAATGAGTGATGGTCTTAGCGGAAACATGAGAATGTCTAATACCACCAATAAATACAACGGAAGCCAGGCCAGCTTCTCAGCCAATTACCGAAAAGGTAAACTGGGTGTGAGCGCTAACCTTAGCGGTGGTGAAAATATAGAGGCACAAACCTACACTTTAAGAAACGGAACTGCCAAGACATCTAACGAATCTACGGGAGATATTGATGATCCGAACAAAAATATTGGAGGTTATCTGAATATTGATTATCAGCTCAATGATAAAAGTAACTTAGCTTTATCATGGAATACCTGGGCCAATAAAAGCTATAATTCAACGGTAGGTTTATTTAATACCATAAAAAAAGAAAATGCTGAAAAACCAGAATACACCTGGTCCAAAAACAGAGAGGATGCAAGATCTTATAACAATTCGGTGAATCTAAATTATGAATTAAAAACAGATTCATTAGGCAGCAAACTGAATGTAAATGCGGCTTACCTTAACTATAGAAGATTTCAGTTCACGGATAACCAAACCTTCGCTTCGGATATCAACAGAGGTGTAGGTGAAAGAACAAGACAAGTTCTTCAGGACCTTCCACAGATCATTAATAATTTCTCCGGAATGGTAGATTATATTCAAAAGTTTAAAAATGATCTGACCATTTCTGTAGGAGGAAATTATAACAAAACCAAAACAGACAACGATTCTAAAAACATAACGTATTCTTTTGATCCCGTAGAAGCTCCGGATTCAAGACCCAATCATTTTATCTATGATGAAAACATCTACGGTATGTATGTAACCGTGGAGAAAAAGATCTCAGATAAAATTTCCGGAAAAGTAGGAGCAAGATATGAGATCACCAACAGTCTTGGAACGTCTGATAATGCTCCTACAGACGAACTTAAAAGGATTGAAAGAAATTACAACAATATCCTTCCTTATCTGAGTTTCAACTACGCCATTAATGATAAAAACAATATTTCTTACTCCTTTTCAAGCAGGATGAGAAGGCCGAGCTTCTGGGAAATCAATCCGGTAAGAAACATTCTTACAGATGATAATTATACTCAAAACAACCCATTTGTAAAGGCTTCATCTACCTATAATCAGGAGCTTACATACATGTACAAAAATTCATACTTCCTGATTTTAAACCATTCTTACATTCAGGATGCTATTACACAGGTTCCGCTGCAGGGTTATCCGGTATCACCTGATGGTAAAGTAGGAGAAAATCCTGTTCTTAGATATATAAGAACCAATTTCGGAAATAAACAGGAAATGTCTGCTATGGTGGGAATTCAGAAATCATTCTTTAAACAATACTGGACCACCAACTTTAATATTGGAGTACAGCATAACATCAATAACGGAAGCCTTGATACAGATCCTACAACAGGAGACCGATTCAGAAATGAGGATGGTAAAGATATAGTATACACAAATAAAACAAATTCTACCAGTCTTTTGATTCAGACCAACAACACGATCCGTCTTGATAAAAAGAAAACATGGTTCTTTGGTGTTAATTATTTCTTCGTTGACAAACAGCAAATCGAACTTGGACTACTGAAAGGTTTAATGAGCTTAGACCTCAGCCTTAAGAAAATGTGGAACGACTGGACTTTTGCTGTGAATGTGAATGATGTCCTGAATACCAACATCGTTAAAATTGAAGACTTCCAGGAGAACGGAAATTACAATTACATCCACCAAAACCGTTACAACAGAAGCTTTACGGTAAGTCTTACCTACAATTTTGGAAACCAGAAAGTGAAAAAGGTACGAGACATCGAAGGCGCATCAGATGCTATCAAAAGCAGAACAAGATAAAAATTATCTTTCTTCATATTCAATTATTCTTACAGTATCCGCTGATTTTTTTCAGCGGATTTTTTTATATTTAATAGATAATTCTGACAAAAAATAACACGTTCTGATGATTCAAAACGTGTTATTCATTTATAATTTAATTGTATTTATTCAGATTTTGCAACAGCTGTTCTTTCTGAAACCCCATTGGCATTGAAAGCTTCAATCTGGAAATAGTATGCATCTGTTCTGTCTGCTCCTGTAAAGAAATATTCATTTTTTCCGTATACCATAATGCTTCCGTACAGTTTATCAGGAGACTTTCCAAAATAGATTACATAGCCGTCTGCATCGGGATTCTGCTGCCATTTCATCCAGATACTTCTTCTTTCACCATATTTCTTAGGATCAGCTCTTAAAGGAACAAAACCTTCCACTTTAGCAGGTTGCTTCCCTGCTCCTTTTCCAAACACTCTGAAACCGCTCAATGCAAATTTTCCTGTAGGCATTTTAAGATTTTCCATTTTAAGAAAACGGGCTTTTGCAGGCTGCTCTAATTCTACGTAATCGTGAGGAACATCTTTCGTGTTTTTGCTTTTATCCACAATCACATTCCATTTCTTCCCATCATTGGAACCGTAGATTTTATATTGGTGCATTTTCCCTAAGGTTTTCCCCATAAACTCTGCATCCTGATCTGCATAATTGATCTGAATGGCATTGATGCTAGAAACTTCTCCAAGATCCGTCTGGAACCACTCTCCGGAATTTCCGGTTTTAGCACTCCAGTAAGTTTTGATATCCTCATCTACGGCATAGTTGGGCTGATAACCTCCCAAAGTAGATGAAACCTGAACTGGTTTATTATAATTCAACAGCATCCATCCTGCAAAAAGGCCTTTTGTAAAATCTTTTCCTTGCGCATACTGCGGAAGGTATGTTGGATAATCACCATATGCCGTATTACAATACATTACATCGTCCTTATCAAAACCTGCCGGCCAGATTCCCAGTCTTCTTTCAAAATTATTTTTAGTGGAAATAAATATGGTGGAAATGTGCCACCAGTTTTTATAATTATCTTCAAAGGTAGCTCCGTGGCCTGCTCCTCTGGCAAAACCTCCCGGTTTATAAGAAAATGGATTATGTTGTTGATATTCAAAACCTTCCAAAGGACTTTTGCTTACATATACTCCATCCGAATATCCGCTGAATTCTGTTGCCGGAGCACCATACTGCATATAATATTTTCCGTTATGTTTTGTCATCCAGGCCCCTTCTACAAAAGGCTGAAGAAAAACATTATCATTGTATTCCCCGAAACGTTCCCATCCATGGTCTTCAGGTTTTAATTTAATAATCGGTTTCACAAAACCTTCGGACTGAAGATTTTTCACTTTCACTTCTGTTCCCAGCAATGGCCATTCGTTACTTGAGCCCCAATACAGGTACAATTTATTTTTGTCTTCATCATAATGGAATGCCGGATCCCACGCTCCTACTTTTAAAGTATCCACTGCAATTTTCCAGTCATCTTTGGTGGGGTTTGTACTTTTCCAGATCGGGAAATCCTGTTCCCAGGTAGATCCATAAACGTACAGGGTATCTTTCATAGCCCAGACCGCCGGAGCATTAAGATCATGGGTATATTTATTATCTCTTAAAAATTTCCTTTTCACAAACTTCCAATCCAGCATGTCATCACTGTACCAGTACCCTTCCTGATTGGTCGAAAAAAGAAACAGTTTATTTTTAAAATTAACAATCACGGGATCTGCCGTAGCACGGTGTTTCCCTTGTTTTGAAAAAACTTCAAAAGGCGTATAACCATAATCGATATTGATGGGATTGCAGAACGTTTTCTGCTGAGCACCCACAATCATTCCGAGAAAGATTGCTAATGACAGAAAATATTGTCTCATTTTTAGATTTTAAAGATTGAAACAAAGTTAGGTAACTTTTTTGGGTTTTCTCCAAATAAAGCCATCCAGCAGATAGTGAGTGAGCTGTGGTACGACTAATAACGGAACCAGAAACTGAAACCATTTTTCTGAGATCATCACATTCAAGGAAAAATGCTCATTCCAAACCAGCGTTTCCCACAAAAATTCTTCCAGAAAGGCGAACAATAAAATGACACCGATAAATAGAAATATTCCCGAAAAAGATTTAAAAATCTGCATTCCATTCAACTTACTATTTTCCTTTTGCTGTATTTCCCGGATATAAATCAAAGCGATATAAGGAATTCCGTGAGAAACTACATTCAGAAAAGTAAAAAGAAGATCATTGTTGAAGTACACTATACCAAAATACCAGGAAAGAAAAGTTCCGGTGATCAGAGCCGTTTTAGGAATATTAATTCTTTTTGTTTTAAAAGTTTCAAAAACAGTTTTAATAATCCAAATGATCAGAATTGTAAAATAGATTATGGTAATTAAAGGAACGTAATCCGGAAGATTTTGAAGCCAGTCAAATTCATTGTTAACGAACCAGGTAAAGGCGCGAGGTGTCCTAAACCAATATAACATAGGATAAATTGTTGCAGAATAAACGGCAATCTCATCTATTTTCTTGCTCCAGTTATTCGGTTCAAAGCGCGCATAAATCCTCATAAAACCGTATTGCTGGCGTATAAAATGGAAAACGGCAACCAAAGCCAGTACCGACCAGAATGTCAGATTTCCGAATTGAAACAGAATGATTCCCAAAATCCAACTTACAGCAGGAATTCCGAGATAAAGCAGTTTATTTTTTTGGATCTCTCCTTTTACAAAATAGGTTTTGAACAATGTAGAATAAACATGGGCCACATCTACAAAAACTATAAGAAACAACCATGTGTAAAAAGAATAATGATTTTCCAGCCCCTGAATCTGTTTCTGAAAAAGAAAGATAATCAACAATACCACAAAAGGTGGTGATAAAATAAACCACCAGTCTGTTTTTGCGTTATGTATCCAGGGTTGTTTCATATAACAATTTTATATCATTTTTTCAGCGGTCCGGATTCCCTGATAGAATGCTTCTTCAAAAATAGATATTCCTGAAAGATCAGAATGGGCAAAGAAAATTTTCCCCTCTACAGGTTCTTTTGCTATCCTGGTTTCTTCTCCAAAAATCTGGTTGGGAACAGGAGCAATCATGGCATGTCCTATTTTGTGAAACTGCATTTCCAGAATAAAATCTTCTATCAAAGGGTGGGCTTTCTTAAGATCATTTAAAACTAAATCTTTCAGTTCAGCATCCTTCATGGCGTAGAGCTTTTTTCTTGCTTTTTTACAGTCTCCGGTTGAAAAGCTCTTATAATGGGTAATTACTTTTTCACCCATAATCTGGTTCAAATTCTGATGCTGATCAAAGATATAGCCCAATCCCGAAGATCCATAAATCACATTATCCCAGGCCAGCTCTTCATCTCCACCAAATTCATTCTTTAACGTAATCGTTGTTAAAAGCCACGGCACATAGTGAAATGATGATGCTCTTTTTTGATTAAAAATTCTTTCATTCACAAACTGTGGTGATGCAAACAGTACTTTATCTGCAATAATCTTTTTGGTTTTCTTTTGGGTATTATCAAAACTCAGTACCTCAACTTTATCATTGATTTTCACATCAAAAACCAGATTTTCAGACATATGTTTTCCCTCTGTGTATTTTGAAAAGTGTTTGGCAAGTCTTGCATTTCCTTCCGGCCATGTGAAGACCTGATCTTTATATTTCGTGCTCCAGTTGTTCTTTCTACCTGCGAAATAATGAATTCCTGCCCATGCCGAAACGTAGTCTATACCCAATCCGAAATCGTCTCTGCAGGAATAATCCAGCAGCCAGAGAAGTTCTTCAGAGTGATAGTTATTTTCTTTGAGCCAATCTTTAAAAATGATTTTTTCAAGCTTTAAAACCTCATCTTCTCTGCTGGAATCATGTACAGGAATAGCGAACCAATATTTTCCCTGTGGATCTTTCTTCAGACGAAATTCATCCATCAACTTAAAAAAGCGGTTAAGCTCTTGCTGAGTTTCTCTTGAAATACCTTTTTGAGGAACAATATCGTTCTGCCAGGAGTTTTTATAAAACAGTCTTTCCTGTTGTGGAAAAGTCATTTGGTATTCATCAAGAATAGGTTCTCCATTCTCTTCAGTTCCCAGGCAGATTTCACATTCTTTCAGAAATTCTATGATTTCAAGGTTTTCCTTATTGGGTAAAGGTAAATAATGTGCCCCCAAAGGAAATTTTGAAAATGAATTTTGTCCGTTGGAAGAATTTCCTCCCAGATGATTTTCCATTTCAAGGAGAAGATAATCCTGTTCATTATTCTGGCTGAAGAATCTGCATGCCGAAAGTCCGGAAATCCCACCACCTACGATAAGATATTGGGTGTGGATAACTTCTGAAAACTGTGGAAAATCTTTTGCCCACAACTTATGCCCGAGAACATGGTTGGTCCCGGTGATCTTCAGCAGCAATGATTTTACTTTCTTTCTGCAATACTGCAAAAAAGGAAGCATAAGGCTACCTAAAAATATAGTTTTAAGAAAATCCTTTCTACTGTACTTTCCCCCACTCTTCATCGAAATAACGGACTAGTATCTGGTTATCCAGACGGTTAACTTCTACGTCTTTCACTTTCATATCTTTACTGAAATAAGACATCTGTGAAAAGTTATAATCATAATATTTTAACCCAGGCAGCTTTCTGTAAATCCTGTTGTTGATGGGTTCAAATGAAGCCATAGAAAACCCCCATTCTCCAAAAGACGGAACATAGGTATGATATGCTGCTGTGAAAGGAAAAATCTGATTGATTGTTTTTTCAATGCACCAGAAAGATTTCGGGGCAAAATACGGAGAGGTGGTCTGAACCACAATTTTGGTATCAAGGGTAGTCAGCTTCTCCAGTTCTTTATAAAATTGCAGCGAATATAGCTTTCCTAAGCTGTAGTTGGACGGATCCGGAAAGTCTATGATAATGACATCAAACTTCTTTTTGCTGTCTTTTACCCAAATGTAAGCGTCTTTATTGATGACTTCCACTTTAGGATTAGAAAAAGAGCTTTGATTCAGCCTGCGCATGGTTTCGTTGGTCTTGAAAAACTGAGTCATTTCTCCATCAAGATCCACAAGTGTTACTTTTTTAACGTCTTTGTATTTTAATACTTCTCTTGCAGCAAAACCATCACCACCTCCGAGAATCAGAATGTTATCAATATTTTTTGCCATAGACATCGCCGGATGTACTAAAGCTTCGTGATAGCGGTATTCATCGGTGGAAGAAAACTGCAGGTTGTTATTTAAATACAGACGGAATTCGTGAGTATTTCTCGTTAAAACAATTCTTTGATAGGGTGAACTTTTAGTATAGACTACATTTTCACCGTATAGTTTTTCTTCAGAATAAGATAAAATCGTATCTGAGAAAAAGAAAAGTCCTAGCAGAAACGCAAATGCGGTAATAGATTTTACTTTCAGTGATAAAGGTTTTGATAATTCCTTTGTAAGGTAATAACAAAGAAATATCGCAATAGAGATATTAATTAACCCAAAAAACAAAGGTGTTTTTACAATTCCCAGTTTTGGAATTAAAACCAACGGAAAGAGAATCGAAGCCAATAAAGCCCCGATATAATCGAATGCAAAGACGTTTGAAACTAAATCTTTAAACTGCACTCTGTCTTTCAGAATGTTCATCAGGAGCGGTATTTCCACTCCAACGAGACATCCGGTGAAGAAGACAAAAAGGTAGAGAACGCTTTCAAAGTGTGCGAGTGTATTAAACAAAATAAACAGCACCACAGAGCTGATTCCACCTACAATTCCCACCAGGATCTCGATCTCAATGAATTTATCAATAAGATTTCCTTTGATGAATTTCGCAAGATAGGAACCTACTCCCATTGAAAAGAGATATACCCCGATAATGAAAGAAAACTGCTTTACAGAGTCTCCTAAAAGATAGCTCGCCAGGGCTCCGGCCACCAGCTCATAAATCAATCCACATGTAGCAATGACGAATACTGAAAACAATAAAAGCAGCTCAAGAGGAATCCTCTTCTTATCCATGAATTGCCGCGCTTATAATCATTGAAATTCCGATGATAAATGCTCCAAAGACAATAGCCAGGGCTATATTTTTATTCTGAGCGATCTCATGCCATGTTTTCTCCGGTGTAAGTTTTTCGATGATGAAATAACATACAAGAAGGATTGCGATTCCTAAGAATGAGTAAAGAACCGAGTTTAATATGGGTAAGAAATTGATGTTGTCCATAGTTTTTATATTTTTATTTGTGATAGTATCTGTAAAATCCTACTCTGGAATGGCTTCTGGTAGTTCCGTCACGGTATGTTTCCGTTTTGGCACAGTCACATACCTGATTTCCCTGGTAAGTAAGGTACACAAACCAGGTCATGAAAAGTCCTCCGATCAGACAGAGAATCCAGTTTTGTCTTATGTAATTTAATATTTTGCTCATCATGATGTAGCATAAGGGGTATTTGAACTGTTTTTCCATTTATTGACATTAAAGAAATGTCTTCCTATCCACATAGCCACAAAGAGCGCAACCATTATGAATAAAATAAATCCGAAGTTCCAGAATGAAACGGGAAGCCAGGTTGCCTTGATTTTAACATCGTTATTGGATGCAATAACATCTGTTGTAAGTCTTAGCCCTTCAGCATTGATCAGAGAGTCTATTTTTGAAGTTCCAAAAGATGCTTTCACCAGTTTACCCAATTCTGTTGTATCTTTTTCTAAAGTCTTTCCATCTATGAAAGTGGTAGATTGTGCTTTATAGATATCTGTAACATCTAGAATTCCTGACTTATCTCTGGAGATCAATACTTTTGAATCTGGTGACTGAAGACCTGAAAATGCAGGTAATAAAGACCCTTCTTTTTCGGCTGAAATAAGAAAATGATATTTCCCTGAGCTTACCCCGCAAAGATTAAAGTTTTCAGACTGGCTTCCTTCCGACCAGCTTTCACCATCTTCGTAACCGTGGTATTGTTCGATATCTTTTGAAGTATATACAACTTCATTGGTATTCTCATTCACAAGGCTTAGCTGAACATTGGCCCACGAATTATCCACTGCTGAAAAAGCATTGACTCTTAATGGTGCTGAGCCTCCTGATAGGGTAAAACTTTTACTGACAAGTTCTTTATCTTTTATGTCGGCAAAATTTATTGACTGTTCAAAAACAGTCTCATTCGTTCTTGAGGTATATACATATAGCTGAAACAGACATATCATTAATGCTGCTATACAAAAAATGTTTACAGCCTGTTTAATATCAAAATAATATGGCTGTACGATTCCTACTCCTGTATAATAGGGCATATGAGCTATTTTAAAAGCCCTTTTGATATCATATTTTGAAATGTGGACTCCATAGAAGTATTGATTTTTTTTACCTACCGTCTCTTGTGAGATCATACGGGTTCCATTGACGTATTCTTTGTAAGTAGCAATACTGAAATCCAGATGTTCATCAAAAAATCCAGCTGCCGCATCGATACTGCATGGGGTATTTTCATACCAGCGATAAGTTCTTCCCGCATAACTTGCCAATTTAGAACTTTTACTTTTAAAATCAGCGGGGTGCATTGAAAGCAGGAAAACCCAATGCCCATCACTTTCACTCAGGAAAGCATCATTTCCTTTACTATCTTTTAAAGAATATTCCCGCCAGAAAATACTGTTTCCGTATTTTCTGACAGTAATTGCAACGACCGTATATTCTACACCTTCAATTTTTCCTTTTTGCCCAACGTCTAACACAACGTTTTCGGTTGGCACTTTCAAATGTTTAATTTGTTTGTTTCCGGCTGCATCAATGAGATGGGAACAGGTTTTACAAACATATTCTTCAACAGAAAAGGTGAGATCTAATTTATTTTCTGATTCGCATGCTGGGCAGACATAGTGCATTTTTATCTGTAAATTTTGTGTTTCTGAATGGTATTAGCTTTAAAATACTGAACCACTTCATCTGCAATCTGCTCTACTTTTGTGGTATTGTCCTGTGTATAATTACAAAGAAAGACATCAAAAGTAAGCTGTTTAAATTCCGGCCACGTATGGATACAAAGGTGAGACTCTTTCAGTATTACTGCGGAAGTAAAACTATCGTTTTCAAAAATATGATTGGTAACTCCTACAATTTCTACATCTTTTGTTTTCAGAATTTCTTCTGTAAACGCCAGAAAACCTTTGCTGTCTAATAACAAATCTTCTGACTCTGTTTCCAAAGTCAGAAGAATATGTAAACCTTTACTTGATAATGGGTTCAATTAATTTTTTCGTAAATATATTATTTTTTTGGAAGAAAAACCTCAGCAAGCATACATCTTGCGCTTCCTCCACCATTTACTTCAATGGTATTCAGGTCTGAATAGATAATTTCGCAGTATTTTTCAATCGCAGCTACCTGTTCAGAAGATAAAGACTGATAAGCTGTCTGGCTCATCACCAGGAATTTCTCACCTTCTTTGTTCTGAACCTGAAGCATATTTCCTGCAAACTGCTGCATCTGGTCTTCTGAAATTTCGATGATTTCTTTACCGGAACCTTTAATGGTTTCTATTACTTTTTCTCTTTCCAGTTCATCATCAATACAGTCCAGACAGATTACTACAAACTGATCTGCTACACACATCATTACATTGGTGTGATAGATAGGAAGTCTTTCTGTTCCAACTGTCTGGAAAGAATGGAAAACAACGGGGGTGAATCCGTATTTTGAACAGAATTCTCTGAACAGTTTTTCATCCAGTCTCAAAGAAACAGAACCGTAAGCAATTTTGTTATCGTGATCGAAAATCATGCTTCCTGTTCCTTCCAGAAAATGTCCCTGAGTTTCAGGAAAAGACCAGTCATCAATTTCAGCAACTTCAAAGCCCTGATCTTTGATACTTTCAATAATATCTTCCCTTCTTTCTACTCTTCTGTTGGAAGCGAACATCGGATATAAAACCACCTTCCCGTCTTTATGGAAACTCACCCAGTTATTCGGGAAAATAGAATCCGGAGTATGAGGATCCAGTGTGTCCTTTATGGTGATCACATTGATTCCTTTTCCTCTCAGCTTTCCGACAAAGGTATTGAACTCTGCCAAGGCTTTTGACTGGATATCCAATCCTGTCTGTTCTACCTGAAAGTAATTATTTTTTGCTGTTTCAGCGTTGTAACCGAATGCAATCGGCTCTATCATTAATACTGTATCTGTTGTTTGCATTTTTTTATAAGTTTGAGGGTGTTAGTGTATGAGAGTTGGAGAGGCTGAACAGCATTTTACAAATTATTCTCTTCTTTATTCACTGAAGAAAATGAACACCACTTTTCTGACTGGCTCATCATATTAACTAACATCCCTATTATTTGGTTATACTTGTTGTGCAAATTATTGTATTGCTCGTCATTCCTATAATGGCAGGCAAAAGCAAATTGAAGCCATGTTTGGGTTTCTCTTGCTTCTCCCTCCGAATCTGTAAGCTTAGCAATAAAGGATTTTTCATATTTTCTTTTTCCCCAAGCCTCACTAATATTTGCCGTTACAGATCTTGATGATCTTCTTATCTGATCTGTAAGTGAATAAAGTTCTTCCTTTGGAAAAGATTTTGAGAGTTCATAAATCAGCTGTGCAGCTTCAAATGATTTTTGAAAAACTTTTAAGTCCTGATGAAATTTAATCGTTGACATACACTACTATTTATTTAAAATTAAAAAAATATTCAAATACACCAACACTCTAACTCTCAGACCCTAAAACGCCTTCACTCTCAAACCCTAAAACTCTCCCACCCAATTATTCTCTCACAAGCGGCATTGTAGAGCATCTCAACAAACCACCCATTTTGGATATTTCTCTGTAAGGAATTTCTTCAACGGTCATTCCCCACTCGTTTCTCAAATGGTCATTCATTCTGGTGAATGCTTTATCTGAAACTACTACATCAGGAGAAATAGAGAAGATATTAGGGAACATTTCAAACATTTCTTCATCATTGATATGAAAACAGTTTTCTTCTCCGAAAATATCGATGATTAAGCGGTAGTCGCTTTCATCTACGAATCCGTTTTTATAAATGATACATTTGTCTTCTCCTACCGGATTAAATGTACAGTCCAAATGCAAAATGCCTTCAAACGGAACTTTATCGTTTTTCTTCAGTTCCAGGTCAATGATTCTTTTCTTTGGAAAATATTCTTTTAAGATTTCAATGGCATACTCATTTGTTCTTGCCGTCTTATAGTTTCTGTAATCTTCGCTGAAGCAGGTTCCGATAAAAATAAAATCATTCCATACGATAACATCTCCTCCTTCAATATGTGCTGTTTCCGGAAGGTTGATAATCTTTCTCCATGCTACTTTCTCAAAAACGCTTTTGTATGCTTCCTGTTCGTCTGCTCTGTCTGCAATCACATTAGATATAATCATCTTGTCATCAATCACAAAGGCTACATCTCTGGAAAAAACCTGGTTGTAATCTTTGATGATACTTGGGCGCAGTACTTCAACGTCATACTTTTTCAGAACTGCTTCAAAAGCATTCATTTCATTGATAATATCCTCTTCTTTAGGATAAATGTTGTGTTCGATTGAGTAATATGACTTTGCGTCATAACTTTCCTCTAGTGTAGGAACTGCTCCCAGTGAATTAGGCTGGCCTAAAACTACTGACTTCAGCCTCCCCGTTTCGTTTTTAATATTTAGTCTCATAAAGATTTATGCAATACTACAAATATAAGTAAAGGTCTCTACCTATAAAACTTTTGGATTATTTTATGTAGTAAATTTGATTTCTAAAATCAACACTCTTCAACAAAATTTCCTTGTCTGTTCAGCCAATTGCAGTGAATAGCTCCAAAAACATCTACAACTTACTATTTTCCATCTACATAAGAACAAAAAAACAGATAATTATATTATTTAATTTCCTATATTAGTGATATAATTTTCGCGAAATTATAAACCATAAAACTTAACTATTAACACCAAAAATCAAAGTTATGAACAAGAACAATCCGGTGCTGAAAAACGCACAAAAATTAGGAAGAGAGCAACAAAAATCCGTAATGGGAGGTGCACCAATTTCAACAGGCAGAAGATGCTGCGAATGGGATGACACAGGAAAATGCTATATCTGGACATGCGACAGATGCCAATGTCCATAATAAAAAATGAAAACCTGCTTTTTCAAGCAGGTTTTCTTATCTCGTTCTGTTCTCTTCTTCTGTTTTCTGGGTTTCCTTTACCTGATATTTTGAACTTCCTAGATTATAACTGAGCGAAAATACAAGTCTGCTGCTATCCCACCAATGGGTCAAGCGATTATCCATAATCTGTTTGTGCCGGAATTCCAATTGTTGTTCGTAGGAATCCAGCAGATTATTAAAGCCTATTTTAGTGTTCAGTTTATTATCAAACCATGACTTTTGAACTGATACATCTATGGTATACCTTGGCTTGATAATGTAAAGACTGTTTCCCATTTTTGATTCATAACCGGCAAATATATTCGCGGTAAATCCTTTTGGAAGTGAAAATACCTGATTCAATCTCACTTCATAATTATAGATATTCAATGCAAAAACCTCATCCAGATAGGGTCTGAATTCATAATTATAATATCCTGTGATCTGACTGGTGAGATTCCACCATTTTGTAATTCTGATTGGAAAACTGGTTTCCAAAACAGCAAAGTTCCGGTAAGGAAGATTCGTTCCCAGATATTCTAATACATTCGTTTCAGGATTGTATAAGGGATAACGTGTCATAACGTCTTTTTCTTTTCCGACTGTAAAACTTGTGATCCAGTTTTTATAGCGATAGGTAGCTTTGATCTGGCTTGTAAAGGAAGGAAGCAAATAAGGATTTCCAATCCAGTAATTTAACGGACTGAAATAAAACCGGAACGGATTAAGCTGTGAGAAAACCGGTCTTGTTATTTTTCTACTGTAAGAAAGGGAAAGTTCGCTGGACTTGTTAAAAGTATAATTTGCACTTAATGATGGCAGCCATTTCAGATACTTTCTTGCAACAACAGAATCTACAGTAATTGCATTGGAAATACTGTTTGTATTTTCAAATCTTAGGCCTGCATTGATCTGTAAGTTTCCCATTTTCTGCCTGTATGCCAGATAGCCTGCCAAAATTTTTTCTTTATATGAAAACACATTACTTCTCGTAGGATCAAAGACAAACCGGTTTCCGGCAGACAATGTATCATACCTGATATTGTTTTGGGTGTCTGAATTGCTGTATTTCACTCCCGCCTCAAGATCTGCATTATCCATTTTCTGAGAAACATCTATCTGAGCAGTATAGATATTTATTTTATTAATCAAGTCAGATTTCCAATAAGAAAGAAGATTTGCTGTAGCCTGATCTTTATTGATAAAATCATCATTCTGTTTGTTTTTAACTGAAAGATAGTTTCCTAAAAAACTGAGTTTAAATCCTTTACTTTGAAAAGAATAATCGGTGGTGATTCCATAATTATTCTGTAAATAATAGGTGGGATTTTCACTGACTGTATTCAATACTGTTTGGGTTTCACTTTTATCGGTAGTAAAAAGTGATCCGTTTCGGGCACGGTCATTGTTCCTGAAGTTACCTCTCAGATTAATCCCTAGTCTGTTTGTATCATTCAGCCTGAAATCAGCTCCCATCTGAATATTGTAGACCTTCCCGAAATCCTCCTGATAGGTATGGGTACGCATAATATTGGTATTTGCCAGCCGCTGCAAAGCCTGATAACTATAGGCTGAAATACCTTCATTATAGCCTGTCTGAAGGCTGTATGTCACTTTTCCCGTATGATAAGATGTATTGAATGTATTTTCCCTGTAGTTGAATTTATTAATATACACATTACCATTATAGCTGGCTTTCCAGCCGAGACTGGTATTCTTTTTTAATTTAATATCAATAATTCCTTTAAATTCTGCATCATATTTTGAAGAAGGATTGGTATTTACTTCCACAGATTCTACCATTTCAGGTGATAAAGACCGTAAATAGGCCTGCAGCTCCTGATTACTCATCACAACAGGTTTTCCATCAATAAGAACAGCCGGAGCAATTCTTCCGCCAATAAAAATTCCGTCTTCCTGATCTACTGTGACACCAGGTGTTTTTCTTAAAACATCAAGAAGATGGATAGAGGTTTTAAAGTCTTTGTTTCCGGCAACAGAGACAACCAGGTTTCCATTATTCAGTTTCATCCTTCGTGGAGCTGATTGAAGAATGACTTCTGAAATATTCGTGGTGGAAGATTTTGCTTGAGTCAGAGAATCCGAAACGTTGCTTTTTACAATTTCCTGTGCCTTACCAAAAATTGAGAGAAACAACAGGAGTAACAAGAGCCACAATTTGATAATCATAAATATTAAATTTTATGAAATCAAAAGTATTGGCTTGCTGCAACAGTATGGTTTTGAAATTGAAATTCCGCAGTACTGAATTATAAATTTGAACTCTGAAACCTTGGCTCAGTAAGGCTTTGAGACTGCTTATATAAAAGAGGGGTTGTATTTTTAATTTTCTTGAAGGTTGAAAAGAAAGTTGACTTGGAATTAAATCCGACTTCATACCCGATCTCTTCAATTTTCAGATAGGAACCATTTTCTATTTTTTCGCAGGCTTCATTGATCCTGTATTCATTGATGCAGGTCGCAAAACTTTTCCCCAAATTATCATTCAGCAATTGGGAAAGCTGATGGGCTGACATATTCATTCTTGAAGCAAGATCGCTCAATTTTAAATTTGGATTTTTATAGAGTTCTTCCGTATCCATTAACCTTTCTAATTTTGATACAAAACTATCCACCTGTTCTCCGGGAATCTTTTTATTGGAATATTTTTCTGTTTCTTTTACCGGAAGCTGCTGATATTTTTTATTAAATAAAATCAAAAAGTTGGCATATAGCACAAACGAGAACACAAGACTTCCACCTGCACAATAGATTTGTACCCAACCTGTAGAAATCAATTGATACGTTAAAAAGATAATCACATTACTCACCAGAACCGGAAGAACAAATTTGTTTGGACTTTTATGATTCTGTTTAACGAAAATATAATACTGATAGACCGCAAGAAACACAAATGCGGACCAAACGGTATAAATAAAAGTACCAAAATAGTGATCCCATGTAATGGGGAAGATCAGATATAATAACCCTACTACTCCTAAAATAAGGGTTAACATTCCAAACCATTTCTGACAGTTCTTCCAGTCAAACTGATCTTGTTTAAAGGAAGATTTCACGTAATAATATAAAGCTGGTCCGGTGAAAAATAGTGCAGATAGTCCTAAATGCGGAACAATTCTGGGCAGATCAGGATAAAAATAAATACATACAGAAATTCCTACCCTTGAGCTTAGCATTAAGAGAAGAAGCCCTAGAAAAAAATCGGGGAGGTATTTCAGTTTTTTAACAAACAGCAGATAAATGCCCAGCAGAAGTCCATTGAATGCTCCTACTGCACTGAAGAAAAATAACATCTGTTGTCCGAAAGTCATGATAATCCAGTTATTTATTTTTTATACAATGGGATAGTAATACTGCAGCTTCTTATAATGCCTGATTATTCAATCATTCGGCTTTGAGCTCCCAATAATTTCATAAAAGTAAAATTAATAAATTATTGAATCCAATTTCATCAATATATATTTTTTTCTAAGAAATATTGCAGATTAATATCTCTTTTCCATCTGCATATTCTTTACCCCATTCACATAAGTTTTTCAAAATCGGGATAACGTCTTGTCCTTTGTTTGTGAGTACATACTCAATTCCGGCAGGAGTAGTATCGGGAATTTCTTTTTTAATAATAATTTTATGGGTTTCCAATTCCTTTAGCTGTCTCCCCAGAACCTGTTCAGAAATATTAGGCAATTCTTTCTTTAAAAGGTGAAACCTGTTATTTCCCTCCGATATCGAATAAATAATTTGTGACTTCCAACGTCCACTGATGATACTTACTGCGGAATTCAGTTCACAAATACCAAACAAAAACTGTTCGTTTGCCGCATTGGTTGAAGTTTCTTTTCTCATAATTATCACTCACAATTTTGTTCGTCATTGTAATATACGAACAGCTTACAGAAATTTACATTAAAATTACAAAATTATGAGTACAAAAAACATCCTGTTGATTATTGGTCTTGTAATAAGCCTACAACTGCTCAAAGCGCAGGAGAAGTGGATTCTGAAATCCGAATTTATGTCAAAACCGGATACGATATTTGTTTTCAAACCTAAAACCTATAACGAGAAAGAGAAATATCCCTTAGTATATTTATTACACGGGTACAGTCAAAATTATCGTCAATGGTCACAAACAACTAATCTTCAGCAGTTGTCTGATCAATACAAAATGATCATCGTCTGCCCGGATGGGTTTACCACATGGTATATAAACAGCCCTTATGATAAAGGGGCAAGAGCTGAAGATTTCTTTTTTAAGGAACTGGTTCCCAAGGTTCATAAAAATTTCAATATTGACAAAAAAAATATTTTCATCAGCGGGTTGAGTATGGGAGGATATGGTGCTATCCGATATTTTTTGCTTCATCAGGATTATTTCAATACTGCAGGAAGCACAAGTGGCGCTTTTTCTCTGGATCCCAATATCATCAGAAATGCAAGCTTGCAATTCTTCAATACAACAAGGATTACTGATGACCTGAACAAAATATTAGGTTCACCGGAAGAATGGAGCCAGTATAATATTTCAATACTTTTGAAAACCTATAATAAAGGAAATCCTATTTTAATAGATTGTGGTTCGGAAGATATACTTTATCCTTCCACCATTGAAATCAGAGATATTGCTGATAGTCTGAAAATTCCCATTACATTTATTTCTCAACCGGGAAATCATAATACAGAATACTGGAAAAACTCCATTGAGTATCACTTTATTTATTTCAGACAACATTTTAAATAAAAAGAAACCCAAAGCAAGCTTTGGGTTTCTTTTATGGTATAAGCAAATATTATCTGCTTGCGATGTCGATGTAGTTTCTTTCCTGAGCACCTTGGTAAACCTGTCTTGGTCTTCCAATTGGGTCTCCTTTCAGTCTCATTTCTTTCCATTGAGAAATCCATCCCGGAAGTCTTCCTAATGCAAACATTACTGTAAACATTTCTGTAGGGATACCTAACGCTCTGTAGATGATACCTGAATAGAAGTCTACGTTTGGATATAGCTTTCTTTCTACGAAATATTCATCTTCAAGAGCTACTCTTTCTAACTGCATTGCAATATCAAGAGCTTTATCCTGAATTCCTAATGCTTTAAGGATATCATCAGCAGCTTTCTTGATGATTTTTGCTCTTGGGTCGAAGTTTTTGTAAACTCTGTGTCCGAATCCCATTAGACGGAAGCTATCAGATTTATCTTTAGCTTTAGCAACATATTTAGATACGTCACCACCATCTTTTTCGATCAGTTCAAGCATTTCAATTACCGCCTGGTTAGCACCACCGTGAAGTGGTCCCCAAAGTGCAGATACCCCAGCAGAGATAGAAGCGAAAAGACCTGTGTGAGCAGAACCTACCATTCTTACTGTAGAAGTAGAACAGTTTTGTTCGTGGTCTGCGTGAAGGATTAATAATTTATCTAAAGCATTTACAACTACCGGATCGATTTCGAAATCAGCGTTTGGTAATCTGAATGCCATTTTGTAGAAGTTCTCTACGTAGTTTAGGTTGTTATCCCCGTGGTTTAATGGTAAACCTTGAGTTTTTCTGTAAGTCCAAGCACAAAGGTGAGAGAACTTGGCGATCATAAGCTCTGCAGCATGATCCATTTCTTCTTTAGAGTTTACGTTAACTGCTTTTGGGTTGAAAGCTGTCAAAGCAGATGTCATAGAAGATAAAACTCCCATAGGGTGAGCAGAACGAGGAAAAACATCAATGATTTTTTTCATTTCGTCTGCGATGAAGTTATATTTTTTAATATTATTGTCGAATGAAGTAAACTGATCCTGAGTAGGTAATTCTCCATGTAATAAAAGATACATTACTTCAGTAAAGTTAGATTTTTCAGCAATCTGCTCGATTGGATAACCTCTGTAGAATAATTCTCCTTTATCTCCGTCTAAGTAAGTGATGTCGCTAATGGTAGCTCCTGTATTTTTGTAACCTAAATCCAGAGTGATCAAACCTGTCTGGTCTCTTAATTTTGAAATATCAATCCCTCTGTCTCCGATAGTACTATCCACGATAGGATATTCATATGAATTACCGTCGTAATTCAATATTACTTTGTTGTCTGACATTATTTATTTATTTTTTTTAAATATACCACTTTCCATAAAATACGGCAAACTAAAAATTTCGCTTGCCGTTATTTATAAATTCAATTAATTATCTTTTGATTTTAAAAGCTTCCAATCCTGGGAAAATCGCAGTTTCGCCTAAAGCTTCTTCGATTCTCAACAACTGGTTGTATTTTGCCATTCTGTCTGATCTTGAAGCTGAACCTGTTTTGATCTGTCCGCAGTTCATTGCTACTGCTAAATCAGCGATTGTAGAATCTTCAGTTTCTCCTGATCTGTGAGACATTACTGAAGTGAATTTGTTGTTCTGAGCCATTTGTACCGCAGCCATTGTTTCAGAAAGAGAACCAATCTGGTTTACTTTTACAAGGATTGAGTTTGCAATACCTTCTTTTACTCCTCTTGATAATCTGTCTACGTTGGTTACGAATAAATCATCACCTACCAGCTGTACTCTGTCACCGATTTTATCAGTTAACATTTTCCAACCTTCCCAGTCATCTTCCTGCATACCGTCTTCGATAGAGATGATTGGATATTTAGCAGCCAATTCTGCAAGATAAGATACCTGCTCTTCTCTTGATCTGTGAGCTCCTTTATCTCCCTCAAATTTTCTGTAATCGTAAGTTCCGTCTTTGTAGAATTCTGAAGCCGCACAGTCTAATGCCAGCATGATGTCATCACCAGGCTTGTACCCTGCTTTTTCGATCGCCTGAAGTAAAGTATCCAAAGCATCCTCAGTTCCGTTGAAAGTAGGTGCGAAACCTCCTTCATCTCCTACAGCTGTAGAAAGACCTCTTCCTTTAAGGATAGATTTCAGGTTGTGGAAAATTTCAGTTCCTTTTCTCAATGCGTGAGAGAAAGAATCTGCTTTTACCGGCATGATCATAAATTCCTGGAATGCGATAGGAGCATCTGAGTGAGATCCACCATTGATTACATTCATCATTGGAACAGGAAGCGTGTTTGCGTTTACTCCTCCTACATATTTATAAAGTGGCATTCCCAATTCTGCAGCAGCAGCTCTTGCTACGGCTAAAGAAACACCAAGAATAGCATTAGCACCAAGATTTCCTTTGTTAGCCGTTCCGTCAAGATCAATCATAATCTGATCGATATAGTTTTGTTCAAAAACTGGTTGTCCAACTAAATTCTCTGCAATTACTTCTTTTACATTTTCAACAGCTTTCAGAACTCCTTTTCCCTGATATTCTGAACCACCGTCACGTAATTCTACCGCTTCGTGTTCTCCTGTAGATGCTCCTGAAGGCACAGCAGCACGGCCCATTGCCCCACTTTCTGTAAATACATCTACTTCGATGGTAGGGTTACCTCTGGAATCTAAAATCTGTCTTGCTTCTATATAAGAAATTGCACTCATTTTTTATTTTTTTTAGTTTAGACAAATTTAATCAAAATTTAACTTTCAGGGGTATTTCGAGGGATTTTTTTGAAATAAATCCGAGTTAAATTTTAGTTAATTTATATTATGATAATTCCACAATTTCTTTGTGCTGGATTGAGGATTTAAAATAGGGAAAGAATGATAAAAAAACTCACCTCTTAAAATTTTAAAAGGTGAGTTTTTATTTAGTAATTATTACGCTATTCTTTTTTCATTGCATCAAAATTGAAACTGACATTTAAGAAACCAAAAAGATTATTGTTTTTAATGTCATATTTTAAAATCAACGGAATCCAAAGGTTTTTTAAAATTCTTATTCTTAAATCTGCATTGGCTAAGAACTGGTCATTTTTTTCATCTGTCATTATTCCTGAAACAATTCTTTTATATTCAAAATTAGGTTTAAGTTCCACAATAGATTTCTCCTTCGTTTCCCAAATTGAAATATTTAGTCCTAATTGTGACGAAAATTCTTTCCGTTTTATAACAGAAGTTGTGATACTGTCTTTTGCTTTAAACTGATTCCGGAAGTCTATTTCCAATTTACTTCCCTTCTTAGATTTTAATCCTTGCAGATAAACCAAATTGGCATCAAACTCGTCCAAGAACTTAGAATCCTTTTGAAAATTACTATGGAATCCTACAGTTAATAAAGGCCGCCTTTTTAACTTCCCTAATTCATCTTGAAAAGTATCTAAAAATTGTTTAGCATCTATTCCATCTTGCTCTTCCAGCAATATCTTTTTAAAATCTTCCGGCAAGTTATCTATTGGCAAGTAATACTGTTTTTCAATAGAAGCCTTTGCTAATTTCTCAATTTTCTGATAGTTTTCAGGAGTTGCTACATTTCTATATTTTTGTAAGGCAAAAATTAAAGCAGAACTTAATTTGGCAAAATATTTACCGGATTCATACTCTTCTCTGGCTAAACTGGCTATAGTTGTATCTCTTTTGTTAATGATTGCCCAATCGAAGCCATAATTAAATCCTTTAAATTTATAGTCATTATCGAGGTTTAATCCTATTTGTATCTGAAAATTTCTATAAAAGGTTTCTCGTTTACTTGCATAGTTATAGTCAATTAATAAAGTACTATCAACTTTTGATCTCAACGAAAAAATGTTTGCTTTAAATTGAAAAGATTTGTTTTCGCTTGTTAATCCTTTAAAAGAAGCCTGCATATAATCAGTCAATACATCTTTCCAGTTTCCCGATTTTGTTTCTTCAATCTTTTTATAAAAATCATCTGATTTTAAATCATTTTTAGTTAAGGCTCCATTCTGGGCACAAACCAATAATACATTAAAGAAAAACAGAACAATCCCTAATTTATGTATAAGTGTTTTCATGATTCCTTTTATTACTTTACTTTAAAATGATACGTCAATAAATACCCATTCCCTTTTCTATTGGCTGGATTTAAATCAGAGTCCTCACTAAGGACAATATCTCCATCAATTTTCACTCTTGTATTTCTATCTGCTGATAATGGATTCGACCCAATTATATAAAGATCATAATCTGCTCCCTCTTCTAATTCAAATTCTTCAGAAAAAGTTCCTTTTTCTGTTTGTTCAAAAAGTGGTTCTGTACTCCCTTTTTTAAAAATTTTATAGATAATTCCTAAAATTGAAGTGCCACCTGTTACTGTAATATTTAATGTTATAGTTTTCATGATATCAAGTTTTTTAAAGTTATTATTATTTATTTTCTGGGTGTAGGAGATAAAAGCCCGGCTAAAGCTCCTATGGCTCCAGATGAAATGGTAGCAAAAATAGTTACCAGCTGATTATCTTTGGGTTCTCCACCACTCCATGCAGAAATTAGAATAAGTCCTGCAATAATTCCAATAATTGCCAGACCAAGCATAATGACTATAATTCTATAGATCCAATAATCTGTACCTCTCCCATTCCGGATTTCCACATTTCTTAAGGCTTCTATGGGATTGGTTTTAAATTTCTCCTGAAGATCAGTGTTGTTTTTTAAAGCAGCTTCCAAATCTCCAATACTGTCGTTAATTAAAGTTTTCATGGCTGTTAATTTTATATATCAAATTTCCCTCTAAAAAACATACCTGTCAATTACACAAAAGGGTAATTTTTATACTATTATTTTAAAAACCAGGCAGGTTCCGGGGTTTTCAGATGAAATATGACATTCACCGGATAATTCATTCATTCTTCTTTTCATATTTCTGAGGCCATTTCCTTTTGGCAGGTCCTCCTGAATACCGATTCCGTTATCTGATATTTTCATAGAAAAGTTATTTTCTTTCTGTGAAAATGAAAGTTTCAATGTATCAGCATGGCTGTGTTTGTATACATTATTCACCGCTTCTTTTAAGCAGAGAAAAAGATTACGTCTCATTTCAGTAGAAACAGGAGTTTCCGCAGTGATATCTTCACATTCTGAAAGCAATATTATTTTTGTTTTCTTTAAAAAGTTTCCGGTATACAATATTGCATAATCAATAAAGCTTCCCAACGTATCATTTCCAGAATTCAAGCTCCAAAGCATTTCCCGCATAGAAATATTCATTTCTTCAGAGGTTTTCAAAAGTTCATCAATGTCGCTTTCCAAATCGTCATCTGTAGCTTTCTGTTTCAGAAATTCTGCCTGAAGTTTCAGGGCAGAGATTCCCGCCCCCAGATCGTCATGCATATCGTGGGAAATACGTTCGCGTTCCAGTTCGAGAACTTTTTGTTTTTCGAGTTCTTTCTGCAGGAGCTGGTTTTGGTGTTCGGCTTCTTTGAGCTGTTGTTCTTTCAGATATAAAAGCTGTTTTCGGTTGTACATTAATACGATGAAAATTGTAAAAGCAACCAAAAGCACCACTAAAAGTAATGCGATTAAAAAAATAAGTTTTATTTCTGAAGGTAAAGACTTCATTTTTTATTCATTGAGTTATATTTATGTAAAGCAATATAAAATAAACCACCGCATACAATATTGATTACATTTAATATTTGTTTCAGCAGTTTTAGAAATGGCTTATCAATTTCATTCAGCAGATACATGGGGATAATCCTGAAAAGAAAAAAACAACTCCATAAAAGTATCGAGGTTGAGATCCAAAAAACGGGATCGTCTGTAATTTTCGACTTATTAATATTATTTAATTTATAACTGCACCAATACAATACCTGTAATATATTGATAACACAATACGTAATAGCAATATTCAAATTATATTTATCAACATAAAAAAGTTCAATATTCAATATTGTTACTATTAAGACGATTGTAGATATTACAACAGCTATCTTCCTATTTTTAAAGTGTCGAAAATAAAAAATGATAAAATAGAAGCTATTGTAAAGATTCAAATAGTTATACTGAATTGATTTGGTTGAAATAATATTAATTTCTGAAAAAAAATCTACAACAAAATTTACGATGAGATATAACAAAAAATAGTCTTGAGAGGATATTTTTTTTCCTCTCAAAACTATGATTCCTTTTATCAACACCATAAAAGAAATGATATAGTAGGCTGTAATAAGCATTTTATGGCTCTAAACTTCCCTGATCATAATATGGGAAATCTGCACTAAGTAATTGTTTATTATTATCTGAAGGCATAGTTGCCAAATATATTGACTGTTTTCCTGCTCCAAAACTTACTGTCTTTTTTCTTCCAATGCATGGTATAAAGTCAAGTCTGGAAATACTTTTTTTAAGACATCCTTCCAGGTACATATGCATTCTATCAATATATTGTTTTACGAGAATCAACTCATAGCGTATAGAATTTGCTACATAAGCGTCGTTGGATGCATTAGTGAGTGTTCTCCCTAAATTCGTACTGTCAAATCTTCCTAATTGGGATGCATCTACCTCATAAAATCTATCCAGGTTAAAAACAAAATAATGTTTATCCAACTTAGTTGTATCTGATGCCTCATGGAAGGAAAGGCTTGCATATAAGTATCCTTCTATACTTTTTAGTGCTAATTGATTTTCAGGCATCATCCTAGAAAATTCACTAATTGTAGTATTTGTAAGTTCTCTAAAAGATATTTTCATTATTGTATACCCCTCATTCAAATGGTCCCTAACAAGGGTTTCAAATAATTGAAAATCTATGTACAATTCCTGGCTAATATCAGGAGCCCTCTGCTCAAACAACGCTCTATTTTTTAAGAATTCATCATCGCCTATAGGATGGGTTACGAAAAAGTCCACCCCATTCTTTGTAATATAATCCTTTATCCATTGCTCACGTTCCGTAAACTCCTTCATTTCATAGAAGTCTTTAATCGTTCCTTCCTTTTGCATCGCAATAATAGCAGCCTCCAGAGCACATTTAAAATCATGCAATTCTTTTTCCATTGTTTCTTAGTTTTTTGATTGGTTTAATTTATTAATAGCCTCCACTTTATTGTTGACGTGAAGTTTTCTGTAGATACTTCCGACGTGTTTTTTTACCGTATCAATGCTGATGCATTTTCTATCAGCAATTTCTTTGTAAAGGAGTCCTTCTGAAAGAAGTTCGAGAATTTCCTTTTCACGCTCAGTAAGCTCATCAAAACCTTTAATTTCCGGAAGTTTTCTTTCAAAATGTTTGAGCACTCTTCGGGCAATGGAAAAACTCATTGGAGCTCCGCCCTGGTATACATCGCGGATAGAAGAGAGAATTTTGTCCATACTTTCTCCTTTTACAAGATAGCCCATAGCGCCGGCTTTTAAAGAATTAAAGATTTTTTCATCATCATCAAAACTGGTACACATGATAAATTGTGTATCGGGCATCTCTTTTCGCAGCTTTTCTATGATTTCGATTCCGAGCATATCCTGCAGCTGGATATCCATCATCACAACATCCGGCGAAATGGCGGGGAGATTTTGCATAGCATCATTTCCGTCAAAGAACTGAGCAATTACCTTCATATCCTGTTGATAATTGATGACTTTCTTCAACGCGTTGTTGTAGTTTTTTTCATCTTCTACTATGGCAATGGAAATGCTCATGACTTTGTTTGTTTGTAGCAAATTTCAACAGAAAACAAATGGAAATCAATTACACCTTTGGGTAATATTAATCTTTGAGTTTGCAATGATGATTTCAGTCTTTAGTTTTTAATAAATTTAATCAATTTTTCATTTAAAAACAACATAAAGTTAATTATTAATAATAAATTAAAACAAAAAGAAAACAATTCAAATAAATAATTTAAAATTAATTATCATTTCACAATATAATCAAGAATAGGATAATCAATACTGCTTATTGTATTATGAAATTCTATTTGTTCAAATATTTGAATCAGATTTTTTCCTTTCTTCAGCCATACTCCAGGAATGTAAAGGGTTTGTTGGGGCCCAGCAGTACTCCAGTATCTGCCTGCATTTCTTCCATTGATGAAAACAATTCCTTTTCCAAATTTCCTCATATCAAGAAAAGTATCTCCCGTTTCATCAAGTGTAAATTCTGCTTCCTGAATTACGGGTGAATGATCTTCAATTTTTTTATTTTTAAAAGTATGTTCAGGAAATGTATTAAATGGTAAAGGAAGCATTTCCCAGTTTCCATAGATCTCAACCCCATCAATTTTCACAGGACTGATAATCCCTTTTAGGTTATGAACAATCTCTGCCCCGTAATTGATTCTGCCCATATTTTCAACCAGAATTTCCAACTGATCTCCGGATTTGATTTCAATATCCAGATCATACTTTTTGTTTACCCTGTTCAACTCTCCTTTCCATTTCCCATTGATGTAGATGTTTGCATAATCACGTAATCCTTTTATCTCAAGTTTTCCCTTCTGATCTTTTTCGAAATTTCTTCTGTAGAGAATATATCCGCTGCCAATATTCAGATCTTCAAAGGTGAGTGGCTGGTCACTGATAATTGGTTTTTGCCGATCAGTAAAATCAAAAAGACTATTTACTTTTGAAAATTTAATGGTGGGAATTGTGATGACTTTCATCGGCCTGGGAACATCAGGAAGTCTGCTTTTGTTTATTTTTTGAAAAACTTCTCTCAGTGCATTATATTTGGGGGTAGCCCATCCTGCTTCACTGATAGGAGCATCATAGTCATAGCTAGTAAGATCCGGTTGTATGTCATGGTCTTTATCATAATTGGCACCGCTTGTAAAACCGAAGTTGGTTCCACCATGAATCATGTAATAATTAAATGAGACTCCATTTTCCAGATAGAGTTTTGTCTGCTTTACCACCTCTTCTGTAGAAACTTTCACAAAAGGTTCTGCCCAATGATCCAGCCATCCCGGATAGTATTCAGCAACCATATAAGGACCCTTGCCTCCATTATATTCATTGATACTTTTCTTTAGAATATCAATGTCACTTTCTCCATTTGCTGTGGGTAAGGCACCTTCAATAGAGCCTCCTTTAAAAAGTGAACTCCCATCCGAGGTAAACAACGGCACTGAAATCCCGCTTTTCAAAAGCATCTCTTTTATCTTGTGGCTGTATTTTCTGTGCTCTTCCAAAGGAATATCTTTTCTCTGAGCCACATAAGACCCAAATTCATTTTCTGCCTGTACCATAATTACCGGACCACCATTATTGATCTGCAACGGTACAATTTGTTTTGCCAGCTGATTGATATATTTCCGGCATTCATCTAAAAAAGCTTGGTTATCCCTTCTTATTTCAAGGTCTTTATTTTTTTGCAGCCACCACGGATAACCTCCAAATTCCCATTCAGCACACACATAGGGCCCCGGGCGGATAATGACATATAATCCTACTTCCTGTGCCGTTTTTATAAACTTTTGTAAATTTTTTTCACCCGAAAAATTCCACTTCCCAGGAGATTCTTCATGATAATTCCAAAATACATAAGTAGTAACTGTATTTAAGCCCATTGCTTTCATCATCTCCAATCTGTGTTTCCAATATTCTGATGGAACTCTCGGATAGTGCATTTCTCCTGAATATACTGTAAATGGTTTAGCGTTTAAGAAGAAACTCCCATCTTTAATTTCAAATTTCCCTTTTTGAGAAAACATGGTATTCAAGGAGAAAAATAAAAGAATTATACATAAATAACGACTAAAATTTCTCATATTGTAAGGCATGATTTTTGTAAAAATTAAAATATAAAAATCATATTGAATATCAAATAATATAATCATGAAAAAAGGTCTTTTAGCATTAGGTGCCGTATCGGTGCTATTTGTAGTCAGCTGTAAAAAAAGTGAAAGCGGAAACAAAAGCATTATCAAAACAGACAGCTCAGAAACTGTAGTTACAGACAACAATGGAAAAATAGATTCGGTAACACAAAGTTCTTCTACTGTAGACATCAACGGAAAGAAAATTGAGAAAACAGATTTTGTTTATAAAGCTACTGATGGAACATTGGTAAAAGTAGTATTCAAAAACGATCCGAAAGAAAGTACAGTAGCCATTACCAGCAACAAGAAAACATTTACATTACCTAAGACAGAAACCAAAGGTGATGAAACGATTTACAAGAAAGATGATATGACAGCAAGGGTAAAAGGTGATAGCCTTCATCTTGAACAGGGTAATAATCTGATAGAATTGAAAAGAACAAAAATCTAAGATAGCAATGTCCCTCAATATAAAGGGACATTTTATTTTTATACATCTTAAATCTTTTTAAGCTATAATTTCTATCAACAAAATATGATTGCTTAAATTATTATAAATAAAAAAACCATCCGGAATCCGGATGGTTTTTTTTATATATCTGAATGAATATTATTCTTCAGTTTTTTCTTCAGTAGTGTCAGCTTTAGCTTCTTCTACTTTCTCTTCTACTGCAGGTGCTTCAGCTACTACAGCTTCAGCTACTACAGCTTCAGCTTTTTTAGGTGCAGCAGTTGATCTTCTGCTTCTTCTTGTAGCTTTTTTCTCTTCAGCATTAGGGTTGTAAAGCTCGTTGAAATCTACTAATTCGATAAGAGCCATATCAGCAGCATCACCTGGTCTGAAACCTGTCTTAATGATTCTTGTATAACCACCGTTTCTTTCAGCGATTTTAGGAGCTACAGTTCTGAATAATTCAGCAACCGCAAATTTATTTTGAAGGTAAGAGAATACTATTCTTCTGTTGTGTGTAGTATCTTCTTTTGCTTTTGTTAATAGAGGCTCAACATATACTCTTAAAGCTTTAGCTTTAGCTACAGTAGTGTTGATTCTTTTATGCTCAATTAGAGAACAAGCCATATTAGAAAGTAAAGCGCTTCTGTGAGAAGCTGTTCTTCCTAAGTGATTGAATTTTTTACCGTGTCTCATTATTAATTATTTATCAGCGTCTAACTTATATTTTGCAACGTCGAAACCGAAGTTAAGACCTTTTGAATGCACTAATTCTTCTAGTTCTGTCAAAGATTTTTTACCAAAATTTCTGAATTTCATCAAATCAGACTTACTGTAAGAAACCAATTCTCCAAGAGTTTCTACTTCAGCTGCTTTTAGACAGTTAAGGGCTCTTACTGAAAGATCCATATCTGCTAATTTAGACTTAAGAAGTTGTCTTGTGTGAAGAGTTTCTTCATCATATTGGATAGATGCTTTTACAGCTTCCGTTTCAAGCGTGATTCTCTCATCAGAGAATAGCATGAAGTGATAAATTAATATCTTAGAAGCTTCTGTTAAAGCATTCTGAGGGCTGATAGACCCATCAGTTTCTATATCTAATACAAGTTTTTCGTAGTCTGTTTTTTGCTCTACACGATAATTTTCAATGCTATATTGTACTTTCTTGATCGGCGTAAAAATAGAGTCGATAGCAATAGTTCCTACAGGAGCATTGTTTGACTTATTTTGTTCAGAAGGTACATACCCTCTACCTTTTTCAATATTGAAAGTAATTTCGAAAGTTACATCACTGTTTAGGTTGCAAATCACTAAATCTGGGTTTAAAACATCAAATCCATTGATAGACTTTCCTAAATCACCAGCAGTAATAACCGTCTGACCTGAAACTTTAGCAACAACCTGCTCGTTAGCCTGGCCTTCTGCTGCAGCTTTTAATCTTACCTGCTTAAGGTTAAGAATAATTTCGGTAACATCTTCGATTACTCCTGGAATAGTTGAAAATTCGTGCTCTACACCTTCTATTTTGATAGATGAAATAGCGTATCCTTCCAGAGAAGAAAGCAACACTCTTCTCAAAGCATTACCGATTGTAAGCCCGAAACCTGGTTCTAAAGGTCTGAATTCGAATTGACCTTTAAATTCATCAGAGTTAAGTAAAATTACTTTATCGGGTTTTATGAATTGTAAAATTGCCATATTATTGGGTTGAGCAAAAATTTGATTAAAAAATTATTTAGAGTAAAGTTCCACGATAAGGTTCTCCTTAATGTCCTCCGGAATCTGGATTCTTTCAGGAGCAGAAATGAAAGTACCTTCTTTCTTCTCATCGTTGAATTGTAACCACTCATAGTTTGACTTAGAAGCCAATGCATTGGTAACAACTTCAAGAGACTTAGACTTTTCTCTTACAGTGATTACATCACCAGCTTTTACCAAGTAAGAAGGGATATTAAGAATTTCTCCGTTCACAGTGATGTGTCTGTGAGAAACTAATTGTCTTGCACCAGATCTAGTTTTAGCAAAACCTAATCTGTACACTACGTTATCCAATCTTGATTCACAAAGTTGTAATAGAACTTCACCTGTTACTCCTTTGCTTCTGTGTGCTTTTTCAAATAAATTAGCAAACTGTCTTTCTAAAATACCGTAAGTATATTTAGCTTTTTGTTTTTCAGCTAACTGAACTGCATATTCTGATTTTTTAGCACCTCTTCTTTTATTAGGACCATGTTGTCCTGGCGGTTGGTTTTTTCTTTTCTCGAAGTTTTTATCATCTCCGTAGATTGCAGCACCAAACTTTCTAGCAATCTTAGTTTTAGGTCCAATATATCTTGCCATAATGGGTAAATTCTAAAAATTAAACTCTTCTTCTTTTTGGTGGTCTACATCCATTGTGCGGCATTGGAGTCACATCAATGATTTCGCTAACTTCAATTCCTGAATTGTGAATAGATCTGATTGCAGATTCTCTACCTGCACCTGGACCTTTCACAAACACCTTTACTCTTCTTAATCCAGCTTCGTGAGCTACAGCAGAGCAATTTTCAGCTGCCATTTGAGCAGCAAAAGGAGTGTTCTTTTTAGAACCTCTGAATCCCATTTTACCGGCAGATGCCCAAGAGATAACCTCTCCACTTTTATTTGTTAAAGAAATGATGATGTTATTGAAAGAAGCTTGAATATGTGCTTCACCAATAGCTTCAACTTTTACTTTTCTTTTTTTAACTACTTTACTTTGTTTTGCCATAATTCCTAACGATTATTTACTTGCCTTTTTCTTGTTAGCAACTGTTTTTCTCTTTCCTTTACGGGTTCTAGAGTTGTTTTTCGTTCTCTGGCCTCTTAAAGGTAATCCTAGTCTGTGACGTATTCCTCGTTGGCATCCTATGTCCATCAATCTCTTGATGTTCAATTGCACTTCAGATCTTAACTCTCCTTCTACTTTAACGTTTTCAGAGATATATGTTCTGATTGCAGCCAATTCATCGTCATTCCATTCGTTGACTTTCTTGTCTTCGCTGATACCGGCAGCTTTAAGGATTTCAGAAGAAGTACTTCTTCCTACTCCATAGATGTAAGTTAAACCGATAACACCTCTTTTGTTTTTTGGTAAATCAATACCTGCAATTCTCGCCATAATTTAATGTTAGCCTTGTCTTTGTTTAAATTTTGGGTTCTTCTTGTTGATTACGAATAGTACACCTTTTCTGCGTACGATTTTGCAATCAGCGCTTCTTTTTTTAATTGATGCTCTTACTTTCATTTTGATAGTATTTATTTTTTACAAATGCCAAATGGAAAGTGTTTTCCATTTGGCTAATTGTTTTAATATCTAAATGTGATCCTCCCTTTCGTTAAATCATAGGGAGACATTTCTAGTTTTACCTTATCACCAGGTAAAAGTTTAATATAGTGCATTCGCATTTTACCAGAAATATGAGCGATAAGGATATGCCCATTTTCAAGTTCTACACGGAACTGAGCGTTCGAAAGTGCTTCCGTTATAACGCCATCTTGTTCAATATGTTTTTGTTTTGCCATAAATTAATATCCAGTCGTTCTAGACAGTTTAGACTGCATTAAGCCATCATAATGATGATTCAGCAGATATGTATTAATCTGTTGAACGGTATCTAAAATTACACCTACCATAATTAATAGTGACGTTCCCCCGAAAAATAGGGCAAACGCATCTGTCTGAACAAAGCTTCCATGCACAATTGCTGGAAGGACTGCAAAGATAGATAAAAAAATTGCACCTGGCAAGGTAATTTTTGATAAAATATCATCTAAGTAATCTGCTGTCTCTTTCCCCGGTCTTACTTTCGGTACTAAACCTCCATTTCTCTTCAAATCATCAGCCATCTGGTTCACCGGAATTGTAATTGCAGTATAGAAAAACGAGAAGATAATAATTAATAGCGCAAACAATACATTGTACTGCCAGCTAAAAACATTCTTGAAACCTGCAAGAAAAGTGTTAGACTCATCGAATTTTGTTAATAATCCTGGTACGAACATCAATGCCTGAGCAAAGATAATTGGCATTACACCAGCAGCATTTACTTTCAATGGAATCCATTGTCTTGCGCCCTGCATAAGATTCTTGTTTACACCTCCTCTTGCTTGAGCTCTGCTTACATACTGAATTGGAATTTTTCTAACAGCCACAGATAAAATCACGGCTAGAAGAACAACTACCATCCAGAATAATACTTCAATAAGGATCATGATAGATCCCATTCCTCCTTTTCCGTTCTGCACGGCCATCTCCTGTACGAATGCTTCAGGTAGTCTTGAAAGAATACCTACCATAATAAGGATGGAAATACCATTTCCGATTCCTTTGTCGGTAATCTTTTCACCTAACCACATTGCGAATACTGAACCAGCAACCAAGATTACAATACTTGGCAACCAGAACATGATAGAATTTGGCTCTACAAAATATGCAGATTGGAACTGAGCATATGGTAAGAATAATTGAGTAATAGAAGTTAAATAAGAAGGTGCCTGTACCAGACAAACTCCAATTGTTAACCATCTTGTAATTTGGTTCAATGTATTTCTACCTGACTCTCCATCTTTCTGAAGCTTCTGAAGATAAGGAATAGCCATTCCCATCAACTGAACAATAATAGAAGCAGAAATATAAGGCATGATACCCAACGCCATTACGGAAGCGTGGCTGAAAGCTCCCCCCGTAAACGACGAAAGCAAGCCAAGGAGACCTGCTCCTTGCTTGTTACCGCCTTGATTTTTATAATGCTCTAAGAGATCTCCCACCTCTGCAAGGTTAATTGCAGGAAGTGAGATATAAGATGCGAATCTATACACAAGGATAATACCTAACGTAAAGAGAATTTTATCTCTTAACTCCTTTAGGCTCCATATATTTTTAAGTGTTTGTATAAATTCTTTCATTAGTAAGTATTATAAGGTAATTGCTTTTCCACCTGCCTTAGCAATAAGCTCTTCAGCAGATTTAGTGAATTTGTCAGCAGAGATTGAAACCGCTGATTTCAATTCTCCTCTACCCATAATTTTCACTAATTCGTTTTTAGAAACTATCCCGTTTGCTACTAAAACTTCTTTCGTGATATCTCCAGTGATGGATTTGTTCTCGATTAAAGTTTGAATAGTATCAAGGTTAATTCCTCTAAACTCTTTTCTATTTACGTTTTTGAATCCGAATTTAGGTAATCTTCTTTGTAAAGGCATCTGTCCACCTTCGAAACCGATTTTCTGAGAATAACCAGCTCTAGCTTTCTGACCTTTGTGTCCTTTTGTTGAAGTACCTCCTTTTCCACTACCTTGACCTCTACCAATTCTTTTTGAGTTGAAAGTAGATCCTGCAGCAGGTTGTATATTGTTTAAATTCATTTTAATTCTCTTTTATAAAATTATTTTTGAACTTCAAGTAAGTGGCTTACTGCAGCTACCATTCCTAAGATAGAAGGAGTAGCTTCATGTTCTACAACTTGGTGAAGTTTTTTTAATCCTAATGCTTCAAGCGTTCTCTTTTGGGTTTTTGTTCTACCAATAGCGCTTCTTACTTGTTTTACTTTAATTGTTGCCATTGTTTTAATATTAACCGTTAAACACTTTACTTAGAGAAATTCCTCTCATTCTTGCGATCTCTTCAGGTCTTCTGATATCCAATAACGCTTTGAAAGTAGCTTTCACCACGTTGTGAGGGTTAGAAGATCCTTTAGATTTTGAAAGGATATCGTGAATACCAGCAGATTCCAATACCGCTCTTACCGCACCACCGGCGATAAGTCCTGTACCGTGAGAAGCAGGTCTTAAGAAGATATCTGCACCACCGTATCTAGCAGTAGTTTGGTGAGGGATAGTGTGGTTCATTACAGGAACTTTCACAAGGTTTTTCTTAGCGTCTTCAACTGCTTTAGCAATTGCAGAAGCAACCTCTTTAGATTTTCCTAAACCAAAACCGATAATACCTTCTTCATTACCTACTACAACAATAGCAGAAAATCCGAAAGCTCTACCTCCTTTAGTTACTTTTGTTACTCTGTTAACAGCTACGAGACGATCTTTTAATTCTAATCCTCCCGGTTTTACTCTTTCTATATTATCTAGTCCTAACATATTTTCCGAAATTTAATGATTAGAATTTAAGTCCACCTTCTCTCGCACCATCAGCTAGAGCTTTTACTCTACCGTGATATACGAAACCGTTTCTGTCAAATACAATACTTTCGATTCCTGCAGCGATAGCTTTAGCAGCGATAGCTTTACCAACAGCAGCAGAAACTTCAGTCTTAGTACCTTTAGCGTCTACACCTTTTTCTCTAGAAGAAGCTGATGCTAAAGTTTTACCATTTTTATCGTCGATTAACTGAGCGTAAATTTCCTTATTACTTTTATATACAGATAATCTTGGCAATTCAGAAGATCCAGAGATTTTCCCTCTTACTCTTCTTTTGATTCTTATTCTTTTTTCTAATTTACTTAATGCCATAATACTTATAATTTATTAAGCAGATTTACCAGCTTTACGTCTAACAATTTCTCCTACGAATCTTACACCTTTTCCTTTGTATGGCTCAGGCTTTCTGAAAGAACGGATCTTTGCAGTAACCATTCCTAGAAGTTGCTTGTCGTGAGACGCTAAAGTAATAATTGGGTTTTTACCTTTTTCAGTCAATGTATCAACTTTTACTTCACTTGGAAGTTCTAATACGATACCGTGAGAGAATCCTAAAGCTAACTCAAGTTTTTGACCTGCGTGAGAAGCTCTGTATCCTACCCCTACTAGTTCTAGTTTCTTTTCGAAACCTTCTGATACACCAACGATCATGTTGGCGATCAACGCTCTGTATAAACCGTGAAGCGCTTTGTGTTGTTTAGAATCAGATGGTCTGTTTACATTAAGCTCACCATCTTTTTGTTCTAAAGTAATTCCTGCTGTAAGCTCCTGAGAAAGTTCTCCTTTCGCTCCTTTTACAGTTACTACACCGTTGTTTTCAGTGATTGTAACTCCAGCTGGAATTGTTATAATTGCTTTACCAATTCTTGACATTTTCCTCTGATTAAAAATTAATAAACATAGCAGATTACTTCACCGCCTACTTTCTCTTCTCTAGCTTTCTTGTCAGTCATTACTCCTTTAGAAGTAGAGATGATAGAAATACCCAAACCGTTTAGTACTCTTGGAAGTTCAGTAGAACCTTTGTACTGTCTCAAACCTGGTCTAGAAGCTCTTTGAATAGACTTAATAGCAGGTTTGTTAGTTTGCTTATCGTACTTTAAAGCGATTTTGATCACTCCTTGAACAGCGTTATCTTCAAACTTGAAGTTTAAGATATACCCTTGATCAAATAGGATCTTAGTAATCTCCTTTTTGATTTTCGATGCAGGAATTTCCACCACTTTGTGGCCTGCGCTTTGTGCGTTCCTTACTCTTGTTAGGAAATCTGAAATTGGATCTGTTACCATTTTTCTTTTATAAATTATTGGTTAAAGACAATCAGTATTGAAAAGACTTGAAGAGAAAAATATCAGACTTCAGAAAACTTCAGTCTGATATTATTGTTCTTTAGTATCCTGACAACTTAATTGTCCCGATTTTTAATTAGTAATTATTACCAACTAGCTTTTCTTACACCTGGGATAAGACCGTTGTTAGCCATTTCTCTGAAAGTTACTCTGGAAATACCAAACGTTCTCATGTATCCTCTTGGTCTACCTGTTAGTTTACATCTGTTGTGTAATCTTACAGGAGAAGCATTTTTAGGCAATTTTTGAAGTCCTTCGTAATCACCAGCTTCTTTTAAAGCTTTTCTTTTGTCAGCGTATTTAGCAACTAGTGCTTCTCTTTTGCGCTCACGCGCTTTCATTGATTCTTTAGCCATTTCTTAGTTCTTTTTAAATGGTAAACCGAAGTGAGTTAATAATGCTTTAGCTTCTTTATCTGTCTTCGCAGTTGTAACGAAAGTGATGTCCATCCCTTGGATTTTTTTCACTTTGTCAATTACGATTTCAGGGAAGATAATTTGCTCAGTAATACCTAAGTTGTAGTTACCTCTACCATCGAAACCATCTGCTTTGATACCAGAGAAATCTCTGATACGTGGTAAAGCAGAAGAAGTAAGTCTGTCTAAGAACTCATACATTCTGTGAGCTCTCAATGTTACTTTTGCTCCTACAGGCATTCCTTTTCTTAGTTTGAATGCAGCTTCATCTTTCTTAGAGATTGTACCTACTGCTTTCTGACCTGTAATGTTTGTCAATTCTTCTACAGCATAATCAATGATTTTCTTATCTGCAGTAGCATCTCCTAAACCTTGTGATACAACAATTTTCTCTAATCTAGGTACTTGCATGATAGACTTGTACCCAAATTCTTCCATCATTGCAGGAACAATTTGCTCTTTGTATATTTTTTTGGGTCTTGCTATAAATTCCATGTTAATTCAAATTATAAAGTTTCACCCGTTTTTTTGTTAACTCTCACTTTCTTATCTCCTTCGATTTTGTAACCGATTTTGATAGCTTTTCCGTCTTTACCAACTAAAGCTACGTTTGAGATATGAATAGAAGCTTCCTTTTCAGTAATTCCTCCTTGAGGATTTGAAGCTGAAGGCTTAACGTGTTTTTTAACGATGTTAAGTCCTGCAACGATTACTCTAGGGTCTTTTCCTTCTTTCTTAATCACTTCAATAACTTCACCAGTCTTACCTTTGATATCTTTCTTACCAGTAGTAATGATTACGTTATCTCCTCTTTTTATTTTTAACTTTGACATTTCTTTTAAAAATTTTAAAAATTAAAGTACTTCAGGAGCTAATGAAATGATTTTCATATATTCTTTGTCTCTCAACTCACGAGCAACCGGTCCGAAAACACGTGTTCCTCTCATTTCTCCCGCTGCGTTTAGTAATACACAAGCATTGTCGTCGAATTTGATGTATGAACCATCTTTTCTTCTTACTGCTTTTTTAGTTCTTACTACTACAGCTTTAGATACCTGACCTTTTTTAGCGTTTCCTGATGGTGTAGAATCCTTGATAGTAACAACGATTTTATCACCAACTGAAGCATATCTTCTTCTGGTTCCTCCCAGAACTCTAATAACTAGTACTTCTTTAGCACCTGTGTTATCAGCAACTTTTAATCTTGATTCTGTTTGTAACATTATTACTTAGCTTTTTCAATGATTCTTACTAATCTCCATCTCTTGCTCTTGCTCAAAGGTCTAGTTTCTTGGATCAAAACTGTATCACCTTCTGTGCATTCGTTGTTCTCGTCGTGTGCAGTATATTTTTTCGTTTTCAAAACGAATTTACCGTACATCGGGTGCTTTACTCTTGTAGTTTCACTAACAACAATAGTTTTTTCCATTTTATTGCTGGAAACCACTCCGATTCTTTCTTTTCTTAAATTTCTATCCATTGTAAAATGAAATTATTGTTTGTTAGTTAACTCAGTGTTTAGTCTTGCGATTGTTTTTCTCAAATCTCTGATTTGAATCGGGTTTTCAATTGGGCTGATTGCATGAGCTAATTTCAATTTAGAATATTGAGCTTTTGCTTCAGTTAATTGAGCTTGAATATCACCCGCGCTTAAATTTTTAATATCAGCATTTTTCATTGTATTCAAAGATTATAGAGGTTTAACAAAATCGTTAGCAACGATGAATTTAGTAACTACTGGTAATTTTTGTGCAGCAAGTCTTAAAGCTTCCTTAGCGATATCGTAAGGTACACCTCCGATTTCAAACATAATCTTACCTGGTTTTACTACAGCTACCCAGTATTCAACAGCACCCTTACCTTTACCCATACGTACTTCCGCTGGTTTCTTAGTAATTGGCTTATCTGGGAAGATTTTGATCCATAGTTGACCTTCTCTCTTCATATATCTTGTCGCAGCAATACGAGCTGCTTCAATCTGTCTTGCAGTGATCCAAGCTCCTTCCGTTGCTTTGATCCCAAAAGTTCCGTAAGCAAGTTGACTACCTCTCTGGGCATTCCCCTTCATCTTCATCTTGTGAACTCTACGGAATTTGGTTCTTTTTGGTTGTAACATAATTTCTAAATTTTAGATTTTAGATTTTAGATTTTAGATTTTTTTTAATTTTAAAAAAGTAACGGTAATTTAAAATTCAAAATTTCTAATCTAAAATTTTAATTATTATTGTTATTGTTGTTGTTTTTTCTAGGTCTTCTGTTGTCTCTGTCTCCTCCTCTGTTTCCTCTGTCTGACTGACCTCCTTTTTTCTGTTGTCCCACTAGTGGAGAAAGTTCTCTTTTACCGTAAACTTCACCTTTCATGATCCAAACTTTTACACCTAGTCTACCGTAAGTAGTGTGAGCTTCTGCCCAGTGGTAATCGATATCAGCTCTGAAAGTTGACAATGGAATTCTTCCTTCTTTGAAAGATTCTGATCTTGCCATTTCAGCACCATTCAATCTACCAGAGATTTGAACTTTGATACCTTCAGCACCCATTCTCATAGTACTTGCCATTGCCATTTTAACAGCTCTTCTGTAAGAAATTCTGTTTTCAATTTGCTTAGAAATACTATCAGCAACTAATACAGCATCTAATTCAGGTCTTTTGATTTCGAAGATGTTGATTTGAATATCCTTACCTGTAAGTTTCTTCAATTCTTCTTTCAATTTATCAACTTCCTGACCTCCTTTACCGATGATAAGTCCCGGTCTAGCAGTAGTAATTGTAACTGTTACTAATTTTAGTGTTCTTTCAATATAGATTTTTGAAATACCACCTTTAGATAATCTAGCCTCAAGGTATCTTCTGATTTTGTAGTCTTCAGCGATTCTGTCTCCATAATCGTTTCCACCAAACCAGTTAGAATCCCATCCTCTGATGATACCTAATCTATTACCAATTGGATTTGTCTTCTGTCCCATACCTTGATTAATTTTCTTTGTTACCTAAGATTAATGTAACGTGGTTAGATCTTTTTCTGATTCTATACCCTCTACCTTGTGGAGCTGGTCTTAGTCTCTTCAATTGTCTTGCACTATCCACGAAGATTTCTTTAACGATAAGGTTTGCTTCTTCAATATCAGCACCTTCGTTTTTAGTCTGCCAGTTTGCCATAGCAGAAAGAAGTAATTTTTCTAACTTGTTAGAAGCATCCTTCTTAGAATATTTTAGGATATAAAGTGCTTTGTCTACCTGCTCTCCTCTAATGATATCAGCAACTAATCTCATTTTTCTTGGAGAAGACGGGCAATTATTTAATGAAGCTTTTACAACGTCTTTGTTAGCTTCTTTTCTTGCGATTGAACTATCTTGTTTTCTTGATCCCATGATTATCTGCTTCCTTTATTTTTGTTACCACCATGACCTCTGAAAGATCTTGTTGGAGAAAATTCGCCTAACTTGTGACCAACCATGTTTTCTGTAACGTAAACCGGGATAAAAGATTTCCCATTGTGTACAGCAATAGTTTGTCCTACGAAGTCCGGAGAGATCATCGATGCTCTAGACCAAGTTTTGATAACAGTTTTCTTGTTAGCTTCTATATTTGCCTGAACCTTCTTATCTAAAGTATGATGAATGAACGGTCCTTTCTTAAGTGATCTTGCCATAATTATTTTCTTTTAGATACGATGTAACGGTTAGACACTTTGTTTTTCTTTCTAGTTTTGTAACCTTTAGACGGCATACCGTTTCTAGATCTTGGGTGACCTCCAGAAGAACGTCCTTCACCACCACCCATTGGGTGATCTACTGGGTTCATTACAACCGCTCTTGTTCTTGGTCTTCTACCTAACCATCTGCTTCTACCAGCCTTACCTGATACAGTTAATTGGTGATCTGAGTTGGAAACTGAACCAATCATTGCCATACACTCAGTAAGGATCATTCTTGATTCTCCTGAAGGCAACTTGATGATTGCATATTTACCATCTCTAGAAGTTAATTGAGCTGAAGAACCAGCACTTCTTGCTAAAATTGCACCTTGACCAGGCTTCATTTCAACACAAGAGATTACAGTACCCAATGGAATGTTTTTCAATTTCATTGCGTTACCTACGTTTGGTTCAACGCTTTCTCCTGAAACTACTTTCTGATCAACTTTGATACCGTTTGGAGCGATGATATATCTCTTCTCTCCATCTGCGTACTCTAATAAAGCGATAAATGCAGTTCTGTTTGGATCGTATTCTACAGATTTTACAGTTGCTTCAACGTTTGCTTTGTTTCTTTTGAAGTCAATAATTCTGTATTTCTTTTTGTGTCCACCTCCGGTGTAACGCATGGTCATTTTACCTGTTTGGTTACGTCCACCTGACTTTTTAATACCAACTGTTAGAGATTTCTCTGGTTTGTTGGTAGTAATTTCCTCAAAATTGTTTACAATTCTGAATCTCTGTCCCGGGGTGATAGGTTTTAATTTTCTAACAGACATTACTATTATTTATAATTAATAATTAATTTACAGCAAAAATATCGATAACCTCACCTTCAGCAAGTTTGATTACCGCTTTTTTCAATTTGTTTGTCTTTCCTACTTGAAGACCTTTTTTAGTGTACTTTGAAGAAACCTTCGGAGCATAAATCATTGTGTTAACGTCTGCTACTTTTACACCGTAAGCTGCTTCAACAGCTTTTTTAATCTGGATTTTATTCGCCTTAGGATCAACTAAGAAAGAATAAGAACCTCTTAAATCTGTAAGGTAATTAGCCTTTTCTGAAATAACTGGTTTAATAATAATAGACATGACTTATTTCTTTAAATTTTCCTGGAATTTTTCAACTGCACCTTCGAAGAAAATAATTTCACCTGCATTTACTAAATCGTAAGAACTGATCTCGTTGAAGTTCATTACTTTAGTTTTAGGTAAGTTTCTTGAAGATAAATATACATTCTTGTTAGCTTCAGGAAGAACGAATAAAGATTTTTTACCGTTAAGTTCCAATGCATTTAATACATTGATGAAATCTTTAGTCTTAGGAGCAGCAAAGCTCACATCTTCTAAAACTTTAATGCTGTTGTCTCTCATTTTTTGAGATAAAACAGATTTTTTAGCTAATCTCTTAAGAGCTTTGTTCAATTTGAATCTGTAGTCTCTTGGTTTTGGTCCGAATACTCTACCTCCACCTCTGAAAGTTGGAGATTTGATATCCCCGTATCTAGCAGATCCAGATCCTTTTTGCTTCTTAAGCTTCTTAGTAGAAGCAGTAATTTCGCTTCTTTCTTTCGATTTATGAGTACCTTGTCTTTGTGCAGCAAGATACTGTTTAACTTCTAAGTAAACCGCGTGCTGATTTGGCTCAATTCCGAATACTGTTTCGTCTAGAGTTACTTTTCTTCCGGTCTCTTTTCCTGATGTATTTAATACTACTAGTTCCATTTTCTGATAATTACATAAGAATTTTTAGCTCCCGGAACAGCACCTTTTACTACTAAAAGATTTTGTTCTTGATCAACTTTTAACACTTGAAGGTTTTGAACAGTTACCTGCTCACCTCCCATTCTTCCAGCCATTCTCATCCCTTTGAATACTCTTGAAGGGTCTGAACCAGCACCGATAGAACCTGGAGCTCTAAGTCTGTTGTGCTGACCATGAGTTGCCTGCATTACACCTCCAAATCCGTGTCTTTTAACAACACCCTGGAAGCCTTTACCTTTTGAAGTTCCTGTTACATCTACATACTCACCTTCGATGAATAGATCAACACTTACTACCTCTCCTACTTTTGCTTCAGTAAATCCATCGTGGAATTCTACTAATTTAGCTTTAGGAGTAGAACCAGCCTTTTTAAAATGACCAGCTAACGCTTTACCAACGTTCTTCTCACTCTTGTCATCGAAACCTAATTGAACAGCTGTATAACCGTCTTTTTCTAAGGTTCTGACCTGTAAAATCGAGCATGGACCAGCTTGAATAACTGTACAAGGAATGTTTTTTCCTTCTTCGTTAAACAAAGACGTCATACCGATTTTTTTACCAATAATACCTGACATTGTTTATATTATAATAAAATTTATCCTTTATTTATCACCATTTTTGGGAAGTCTGAAGTAATTTCTACTTTTGATATAGGCATACTACGCTCCTAAAATGAGTGTGCAAATTTATGAATAATTTTATAACTGACAAATATTTTGAGTAAAATATTTTGATTTTTAATCGATTAGGTGATTTTGAAAAAATCCAGAACAGATTTCTCAAAGATTTATTTTGATTTTTAAAAAGAAATCAAGATGAAGACCTTATTGAGCCATCACTTTTACCCCAACTTCTTCCAGCCCAGCCCTATCTTCAGCACAAATTCCATTATCAGTAATCAGATAATCCACCTGATCCAATCCTGAAATCTTTCCAAATCCTTTTTTATTCAGTTTGGAGGAATCTGCAAGAATTACAGTTTGATCCGCACATTCCATCATAATCTGATTCAGGTGAGCTTCCGCAGCATTGGAAGTACTAATTCCAAACTCCGAATCAATACCGTCTACTCCCAGAAAAAGCTTATTGCAGGAAAACTGTTTTAGAATTCCTTCAGAAATAGATCCCACTATAGAAGTAGAGCTTTTTCGCACTTCTCCACCCAGCTGTATAATATTAATATTAGGATTATTACAAAGCTCAATTGCTACCCTCAAAGAAGATGTGAGTACCGTAAGCGGCCCAAAGTTCACCAGCATTCTGGCAAGATAATGCATTGTTGTCCCGGAAGCTAATATAATACAGTCATTTTCCTGAATCAATGATAAAGCAGCTTTTGCAATAGCCTGTTTGGCTTCCACATTGATATTTTCTTTTTCACCAACATTTTTTTCATAAGCATATCTTACCTGCTTACTTGCTCCTCCATGATTTCTGAAAAGAAGCCCAAGACTTTCGAGATAATTCAGATCCTTTCGGATCGTAACTGAAGAAACATTGAGCTTCTCACACAGATCCTGCACAAGTACATGTCCTTTCTCATCAAGCTCTTTCAGTATTTCATCCTGCCTTGGTAATAGCTTTTCCATTTTATTCGTTTCATCAAAAATACCGTTTTTTTTTCACATCTTAAAATTTCATTTATTTTCTTTTTGCTTTCATTTTTAATTTATATATTTGAAAACGAAACATAAACGAAACATTTATGAAACGAAACGAAGAACTCAGTAAGTTAACCCAAGTAAAAGAATGGGACTTTATTGTCATAGGAGGAGGAGCCAGTGGTTTAGGTTCGGCATTAGACGCAGTAAGCAGAGGATTCAAAACTTTATTGCTTGAATCTCATGACTTTGCAAAAGCAACATCCAGCAGAAGCACCAAATTGGTACACGGTGGAGTTAGATATCTTGCCCAGGGAGATGTCGGATTGGTAAAAGAAGCATTAAAGGAAAGAGGACTCTTAGCAAAAAATGCAGCACATATCGTAAAAAATCAGTCT
The DNA here is from genome assembly GCF_025949665.1 of Chryseobacterium viscerum. NCBI lineage: Bacteria > Pseudomonadati > Bacteroidota > Flavobacteriia > Flavobacteriales > Weeksellaceae > Chryseobacterium > Chryseobacterium viscerum. The sequence continues at coordinate 87,554 of NZ_JAPDFT010000002.1, forward strand.
TTCATTATTCCAAATTACACATGGTGGGGAGGAATCTACTATAAAATAGGACTGTCCATTTATGATTTCCTTGCCGGAAAATTGAGTCTGGGTAAAACGAAGTATATCAGCAAATCAAAAACCGTTGAAAAACTTCCGACTATTGAACAAAATCACTTGATGAGTGGCGTTGTTTACCAGGACGGACAATTTGATGATGCCAGACTTGCGATCAACCTTACCCAAACTATCATTGAAAAAGGCGGAAGTGCGGTTAATTATGTAAAAGTAGTCAACCTTTTGAAAGATGCTTCTGATAAGGTAATCGGTGTGGTTGCAGAAGATCAGTTTTCTAAACAGCAATATCAGATTCATGGTAAAGTAGTCATTAACGCAACCGGAGTCTTTACGAATGATATCCTTAATATGAACAATCCTAAGCATGGTAAACTCGTTGTACCAAGCCAGGGAATTCATCTTGTATTAGACAAGTCTTTCCTGAAAAGTGATGATGCAATTATGATTCCTAAAACCTCAGACGGCAGGGTTTTATTTGTTGTTCCGTGGCATGACAGGGCTTTAGTAGGAACTACAGACACTCTTTTAAAGGATGAAAGCTTTGAACCTCGTGCATTGGAAGAAGAAATTAGCTTTGTTCTAAATACAGCAAGACAATATTTAGCTAAAAAACCTACTCGTGAAGACGTAAAATCTGTTTTCGCAGGACTACGGCCTCTTGCCGCTCCTAAAGATGGCAGCAAAAACACAAAAGAGGTTTCCCGAAGTCATAAGGTTATTACTTCAGAAACAGGATTGATTTCTATTATCGGAGGAAAATGGACTACCTACCGTAAAATGGCAGAAGATACCGTAGATGAAGCTATGAAAATTCACAGGTTGGGAAATAGCCAATCCAAAACCGAACATCTTTCCATTCATGGAAATGTAAAGCCAGAACAGGTAGACAGAACAAATCACCTATACGTTTACGGATCTGATATTCCTGCTATCAAAGCATTGCAGCAAAGCAATCCGCGTTATGCTCAGAAAATCCACCCAGATCACCCTTTCACAGTAGCAGAAATAGTATGGGCCGTAAGAACGGAGATGGCAGAAACTATTGAAGACATCCTGGCAAGAAGAGTACGCTTACTGTTCCTTGATGCAAGAGCTGCTATAGACAGCGCTCATAACGTAGCAAGAATCATTGCTGAAGAAAAAGGATATTCTGAAGAATGGGCTCAGCAGCAAGAAAATGAATTTATTGAATTAGCAAGAGGGTATTTATTAACACCCTATTCACCTAAAGTTATCAACCTAAATTAGCATTATATACATGAATGAAAAACTAATTCTCGCTCTAGATCAGGGGACAACTTCCTCCAGAGCGATTCTCTTCAACCACAGTGGAGAAATCAAATATGTATCGCAAAAAGATTTCGAACAGATATTCCCTACTCCAGGCTGGGTAGAGCACGATCCCAACGAAATCTGGTCATCACAAATCTCTGTAGCCGCAGAAAGTATAGCGAAAGCAGGTATTTCCGGACTGGAAGTTGCCGCGATCGGTATTACGAATCAACGTGAAACTACAATCGTTTGGGACAAAGAAACCGGGGAGCCTATTTACAACGCTATCGTATGGCAAGACCGCAGAACCTCAAAATACTGCGATGAACTGAAAGAACAGGGACACGCGGAAATGATCAAAGAAAAAACCGGACTTGTTCTGGATGCTTACTTTTCAGCGACCAAACTAAAATGGATTCTTGATAATGTAGAAGGAGCCAGACAAAAGGCGGAAGAAGGAAAATTATGTTTCGGAACTGTTGATACCTGGCTTGTCTGGAAACTTACCCGCGGAAAAATGTTTATCACGGATGTTTCCAATGCCAGCAGAACAATGCTTCTCAACATTCATACTTTAGAATGGGATCATGATTTATTAGAATTATTCAACATTCCGAAAACTATTCTTCCTACAGTAAAACAAAGCAGTGAAATATATGGTGAAACTGCTACGACCCTATTCTCTACCAAAATCCCGATTGCCGGAATTGCAGGTGACCAACAGGCTGCTTTATTCGGACAAATGTGTACCACTCCGGGAATGGTAAAAAACACTTATGGAACAGGATGTTTCTTATTAATGAATACAGGGACTGAAGCAGTTTCTTCTAAAAATAATCTTCTTACTACAGTAGCCTGGAAAATCAATGGAGAAGTTAATTATGCACTAGAAGGAAGTGTATTTGTAGGAGGTGCAGCTATTCAATGGCTGAGAGATGGTCTTAAAATTATTCATTCTTCTGATCAGGTGAACGAACTGGCTGCTTCTGTAGAAGATAACGGCGGTGTTTATTTCGTCCCTGCATTAACGGGGCTTGGGGCTCCTCACTGGGACCAATATGCTCGTGGTACTATTGTAGGAATCACCCGCGGTACCACTGACGGACATATCGCCAGAGCAACACTGGAAGGAATTGCATTTCAGGTTTATGATATTGTAAAAGCTATGGAAGCAGATTCCGGAAGAGCAAGCCTTGAATTAAGAGTAGACGGTGGCGCTTCTGCAAGTGATCTTCTGATGCAGATACAGTCTGACCTATTCGGTTTTAAAATCATACGCCCTAAAACACTTGAAACAACAGCATTAGGAGCAGCCTACCTTGCCGGCCTTGCTGTAGGATACTGGAAAGATGTAGCTGAAATTCAGTCTCAATGGATTGTTGATAAAGATTTCCATCCTCAGTTGGAAAAAGAACATGTTGATAAAATGGTACACTCATGGAGAAGAGCTGTATCACGTTCTCAAAGCTGGATAGAAGATTAATTAACTTATCAAAAAAAACTTATATGACCCCATTTATCGCAGAAGTTATCGGGACGATGCTTCTTATATTATTAGGCAACGGTGTTGTAGCCAATGTTGTCTTGAAAGATACGAAAGGAAATAATTCCGGATGGATTGTTATTACTACTGCATGGGCACTGGCCGTATTTGTGGGAGTAACCGTTGCAGGGCCAATAAGCGGGGCCCATCTGAATCCGGCTGTAACCATTGGTCTTGCGGCTGCCGGAAAATTTTCGTGGGATTTGGTTCCATCTTATATCGCAGCTCAAATGATAGGAGGAATGCTGGGTGCATTTTTAGTATGGCTGTTCCACAAAGATCATTTTGCGATTACTGAAGATGAGGGAGCTAAACTGGCATGCTTCAGTACAGGTCCTGCTATCAGAAAAACATCCTCCAACCTTATCAGTGAGATTATCGGAACGTTTGTACTGGTATTCTGTGTCTTTTACTTTGCAGACCCTAGTATTTCTTTACAGGCAGACCCTACAGCCAAAGTAGGCCTTGGTTCTATTGGAGCAATCCCTGTTACATTTGTAGTTTGGGCGATTGGTTTATCCCTGGGAGGAACTACAGGATATGCCATCAACCCTGCAAGAGATCTTGCCCCAAGAATCATGCACGCCATCTTACCTGTAAAAGGAAGCAGTGATTGGGGATATGCCTGGATTCCTGTTATAGGCCCAATTACAGGTGCTATTATTGCAGCAGTTATATATGGATTTTTAAAATAAAACAAATGATGAAAAAAATCTTAAAGGGAATCTTTCTTCTTGCTATAGGCACAGGAAGATTATTTTCACAGGAAAATGGTGAAACCAAGGAAACCAAAGAAGGAAGGCTTGATTTTACAGCCAACATTCAGAACAATCACTTATGGAGAGGGCTTATTATTACAGACAAGCCTGTTGTGATGGGAAATCTTTCATATGCTTTGGATGCGGAGAAGAAATGGAAAGTGGGAATATGGGGAGCTTCTGCATTAGCGGATGATAAGGACAACACTCATTATAAGGAGATCAATTACTATGTTCAGTATTCTGACGGGCGTTTTTATATTGGATTATGGGATCTTTATAACTCCAGAAACATCAATACTGCTGTGGCCGCTGATGATATCTTCAGCTATTCACAGAGAAGAACAGCCCATATTATTGATTTAAGAACAAATTATACTTTCGGACCTTCTTTTCCAATCAATATTGAAGCTGACATTATGCTGTATGGAGGAGCCAATGCGGGAGAAGTCATTTTGGAAGCTGATGGAAGTTATAAGAAAAACAGATATTCTACGTATGTTCAGGCAAGTTATCCTGTCATCAGTGGTCAGAAAGTAAACCTGGATGCTTTTGTAGGAGCCGGATTTGCTCTTAACGACAAAACCTTTTTGTATGGTAACGGCAAGAACAGCTTCGACATTGTCAATATAGGTGTAAAAGCAGGTAAGGTAGTTAAGATTACAGATCACTACAGTCTTCCTGTATCAATGATGGCCATGTGGAATCCTTCTAACAAATACGCCAGAATTCAGCTTGCAGCAACCGTTTTTTAATCTGAATGAAACTAAATTATAGAAAAACCACTCCTTTTGGGGTGGTTTTGTGTTACACTGCTCTTCCTCATTATATGAATTTAAAATAGGGTAAAAAAACCACCAATAACCGGGTTTTTACGGAGAACATTTTGCATAAATATCTTTATTTTTGAAAAAAAATTAATGAAAAAGATTTTCAGTTTAATGATCCTGTGCATCAGTATTTTTACGTTGGCACAACAGGTAAAAGTCCCTTTTACCGGACACAGAAGCTTTGATATTATGAAAGGTTATAGTGGCACCGGTACTCCCCACTATTATCTGGATATAAAATCGAATGGCGATGTTCATTTTGGATATGTTCAGGTGAATCAGGCTGACGGAGAAAAGACAGAAGAGGAAGTAAATGCCGGAAAATACGCCCCCAATAAAGTAATGAAAGTAGTTTTCAAGAAATATGAAGAGACTTTTCTTGTGAAATTCGACAAAGACAAGATTTATCTTACCGATGAAAGGGGAAATATTTTACATCTTGATGGCTGCTGCTCTTCCAGGGAGAGCATCGATAAAGAGACCTGCAAATGTGAAAGTGAACTTTACAAGTAGTAAAATAATATATAGAGAGAGTCGCTCCATCCGGGGCGGCTTTCTTGTTATGAAAAGCAATCCCGTCAAATTAATCACCGGGATTTTACGGTTTATATTCTCCTTAAATATCTTTATTTTTGAAAAAACATATAGCTACAATGAATTGTCGCTTCAAGAGTGATTCGTATCAATGAGACATTTTAAAATTTTATTCCTATTCCTTCTTTTTCTCGTTGTATCATGCAGCAGGAAAGAGGATCATCCTTACACATTTTATTACTGGAAAACCAATCTGAAGCTGGACCGCGAAGAAAAGAAAACATTAGATCAGGCAACCGTTCCTTATTTGTACACAAGATTTTTTGATGTAGATAAAGTGAACAGAAAATTTCAGCCGGTGGCTGCCATCACAAAAGACAAAAGTTTTCAAACGGATAAGCAGATTGTTCCCACGGTTTTCATTACCAATCAAATATTTCTTGGTATTTCTGCAGAAGAGATAAGGTTTCTTGCGGAAAGCGTCCATCTCTTAATTCAAAAGAAATCGAAAGAACACCATTTGAAAACCAACAATGAAATTCAGATCGACTGTGACTGGACAGCCGGAACCAGAAATGATTATTTTAAATTTCTGAAAGAGCTCAAAAAGGTCTCCGGAAAGGAAGTCACCTGTACACTTCGCCTTCATCAGGTGAAAGATAAAAAGCAGACCGGAATTCCTCCCGTGGAAAAAGTGTATCTCATGTGCTACTCCACTTCGTCGCCACTGGAAAATTCTGATAAGAACTCAATTCTGGATGTAAATATCCTAAAAAGCTATCTTTCAAAAATGGAAGACTACCCTATCAAAAAGATTGAAGTAGCACTTCCTATTTATTCCTGGGGAATTGTGACCAATCATTTGGGTAAGCATAAACTCATCAATGCTTTATCCAAAAGAGATCTTGAAAACCCAAATTTCAAAAAGATATCCGATCATGAGATTCAGATTTTGAAAGACGGATTTTACTTTGGTAGTTATTTAAACAAAGGTTTCAAAATAAAGGTAGAAGAAATCTCCGAAGAACAGCTTGAAGAGGTTATCGCTTTTTTACAGAAAAAAATCCCACATTTTAATATTATTTATTATCAATTAGATAGTAAATTTGTGTTAGATCGAAAATTTTAATCTCTCAGAGATAGAGGCACACCAACTGTCAAGACCAAACCATAAACTATTATAAAAAATCAAAAAAACACTGCGAATCCTATGAAAAAGTATATTCTTTCACTTGCGGTTGTATCACTTTTCTATACAAAATCTGACGCCTGTGCGTGGTCAGATCCTGATTATGATTACTTCAACCTTTTTACACAAAGCATTATCAAGGATAAGGCCTACCTTCCTTTTCTGCACAGTTATTCGAGCAGGTTCTATGGGGGGTACAACCCCTCTTTGATTCCTGATGATAATATTGAAACATGGAGAAAGTTCTTTAACAATCAGCTTAGCTATACCGAAACTCAGAATCTGGTATATAAAGTGAGCATGAACGACCTGAATGCCTTAAAGAATGGAAGCCCGACAAATCCACTCCTACAAAAGCTAGGAACAGGATTCTACCAAAAATATAAGGAAGGCCTTGATTATTTGATTGAAGCCAAGTATCTGGAACCTTATATGAGCATCAATTATGTTGAAAATGAGAATTCATTTTATTATGACAGAGATGCCAACAGGAAAAACGCCACAGCTCTTGATTATAATAAAACCATTGCTGCTTTAACTTCTTTGTACAATGCCGCGAGAAACCCGGAAATCAAACAACGTTACGGATATCAGCTGGTACGTCTGAATCATTATACAAGAAATTATGATTCTGCAGTGCAGGCTTTTAAAACCTATGTTGCTCCAATTAAATTGAAAGGTACAGTTTATTTCATGTCTCTGGACCAATTAGCAGGTGCACAAAGAGGACTGGAAATGAACAGTGATGCCAATTGGAATTTCTTTCAGGTATTCATGAACAGCAAAGACCGTAAGGAATCTGCATTTGTTTCGATGAAACTGTCTGATACGGCATCTTTCAGTAATATCATGAAAAGAGCCAATACCAACGAAGAAAAGAATATGGCTTATTTTCTTTTAGGATATGAAGATTTCAACAATCCTATTCCTACGATGGAAAAGATGTATGAAATTAATCCTGATTCTGAAATTCTGAAGGTCATGGCAGCCAGGAGCATCAATGAACTGGAAAGAAGCTATCTGCCTACTTATTATTATACGTCAGATGCAGCCAATAATCCATATATACAAAGAGGAAAAGCTGATAGCAATGCTGCTTCAAAAGATGCCAATACCACGACAAAAACTGAAGTAAAAGAGGAAAAACTTTCTTTCTGGCAAAAAATAGTAAGGTTCTTTAAAAATCTTTTCGGAGGTTCAAAATCTAAAGAATCTGCGGATGGAAAGAAAACAGATCAAAGCGATGATGAATTGCTGGACAATCCAAACAGGATTCCGTTCTATACTACTTCTGGCTATGGATACGATGATAAGATGAAGGACTATCTTGACGATCTTCAGAAGTTCACCGACAAAACCAAAGAAAAGTCTAAGGATGAATATTGGCAGATCGCAGATGCTTATCTTAAATTCCTGAAAAAAGATTACAAAGGAAGTACAGAAATCCTGGAAGACATCAAAACAACAAACCCTGAATATCTGGAAGAGATCAAAAGAATGAAAGTTCTGAATGACATTGTTTCCCAGCCAAGAATTGATGCTGCCTATGAAGATCACCTGATGAAAGATTATGCTGAATATTTCGTGGAGAAAAAGGTAGAGAAAGACACAGCCACTACTGATAATTTCGATTATTATGGTGAAGTGCCGTCTACTGCCGATTTTCTAAAGGATGTTATGGCAAACCGTTATTTCCTTCAGGGAGAAGATGGAAAATCATTCCTGATGAACAATAAGCTTTCGGATCTTCAGTACAACCCGAATTCTGGCCTTGTAAAAAGTGTGGAAGAATTTTACAGAAAGCCTAATAAAACTCAGTTTGAACAGCAGATTATTGTCAAAAACATGGACAGCGTAGGTAATATCGATGCCTTCTTCAGTACCATTTATGGGGACAGAGCAATGAGACTTGCCGATTTTGAAAAGGCGAAATCTTATTATGAAAAAGCAAAAAACTTTGCTGGTATCCCAAGACAGAATTATGAATGGACAGAAAAGAATGGACAGACCATCACAGCCAAACAATATGCTCCTGCTGAATACGACGGGTTCAAAAATATTTCAGATCTTGTATTCGGGCATAATGTTTGGGAAAGCTTCGGAAGTCCGGATACAGAAAGTATGAAAGCTGAGAGCTATACTGATTTCCCTTTCATTAAAACCAGCATGGACAAACTTGAATTAGCAGACGCATTGATTCAGCTGAAAAAGATAGGAAACGGAACGGGTGAAAAGGCAGCAAAAGCCAACCAGCTTATCGGAAACCTATTGTACAACACCTCTATTTTAGGATATTACCGTGAATTGTTTGTAATGGATATCGACAACAGCAACGGAGGTAAATATGACTTCTGGAGCACAGACAGAAAGAATCCTTACAAGTATTATTATAAGAATTTCCTTGACACTTCTTATATTGAACCTGATAATTTTGATCTGTCAATCAACTATTATCAAAAGGCGCTTAAACTTTCCACCAATAAGGAAGAAAAAGCAAGAATCTTATTCCAGATGGCAAGCGCTGAACAGGGTAAATACTATCAGTACGAAGCGAAGGCCCCAAAAGATTTTGATTATTCCGATCCTAAGTGGTCTGAAAAAGAAGATGCCCGCCAAAAGGAAATGGACAATCTTAAAAACCAGAAATACAGAACCTATTTTGCTCAGTTGAAAGCTCAGTATTCTGATACTGAAACAACGAAAAACCTGATGGGAAGCTGTAGTTATTTCAGCTATTTTATGAAATAATACAAACCAAAAAAAACCTCTGATGACTCAGAGGTTTTTTATTTGTATTTTGTTCAATTATTTTTTAACAAATTTAGTGGTAGTCTTTTCTTCTTTATCATTGTTGATTGTAATAAAGTATACACCTTTTACAAGCGTACTGACATTAATTTTACCATCACCTATATTTCCATTTGAAACCAACTGCCCCGGAGCATTGAAGATTTCGTAAGATGAATTTGCAGATACATTCAGAACATTTAATACATCTTCTACAGGGTTTGGATAAATCTTAACGGATTTCACATCACTTTTTGCTTCAGAAACAGCCATTGTACCGGATACTGTAGCTTGTTTCACTGCATAAAATACATTTCCAATAGCCGACACTCTCAAGTGAATCGTCTTGCCTGCCAATGATGCCGGGATGAAAACACCCGCCGATCCGTTATTCGGAACTGATGCTGCAAGAGTATTCCAAGTGGCTCCACTATCTTCTGTATAATCAATTTTAACATTGGCTGCATTGTATGGAGCGACTGCAGTTCCGGAAACCGTCCATGTAATAGTAGAGTTCACATTCGGGTTAAGTGATGTTGTATTGACAGTAAATGCTGCTGCAGATCCTACTACAATAGTTTGTTCCGCATAAGCAGTTTGTGCCTGTCCTCCAGGTTTATTATCCCTTACTGTAACACGGAATTTTGTAGTTCTTGCCACAGTACTTGCTGCTTCAAAATCTGTTGTATTTTTTACCGCACCTCCTAACACTGTTTCCAGTTTAGGGAAATATCTTGTAGGAGTTGCTGTTGCAGGCCAAGATCTGAAACTTGCCCCAGATGTTGTATTACCTATAGCTGCTGCTCCATCTCCAGTACCTGATGCTTTACCGATACCATAACCTAATGAACTTGAATTAACTTGTTCCCAGTTGTATGACAAGACATCTCCATCAGGATCCGTAGCTGAAGCTGTTAAAACAAAAGCAGTCGATCTCGGAATAGTATACGTTGTTCCCATTGGCGTTACAACCGGTGCATTATTTGTGATTGGCGTTTCTACATCGGCTGTTACTGTTACAAGATTGGTCTGTACCTGATCAATACTTACGGAATGGAAATAAACATCAGAATGCTTTTGAACATCCGTATTTGGACTAGTAATTCCTGCATATCCCATAATGGTAGATCCAGATCCCGGTTCTACACAAACACCTGTTCCTTCATTATAACTGTATGTATGATTGTCTCCTAACTGATGCCCCATCTCGTGAGCTACAAAGTCAATATCAAAAGCATCTCCGCTCGGTGGTAATTGAACCGTACTATTCAGAACCCATGTTCCACTAGCATAATGATCAACTCCCGGAGAAGTATATCCGCTACCTTTATAATTTTGGGGAGAGTTCCCACAGCTAGGATCATTAAGCGTAGATACATCATTACTTCCTATACAACCAATACAGCCAGCATTCCCGCCGCCGCCTGAGGCACCAAATAAATGTCCGATATCAAAATCTGCATCCGTAACACCATAAGCTCCCCCATGTAATGTATTCATCAGCTCATAATTCCACTTACACATAAGATCGGAAATACTATAAGGATCAGTAGCAGCATTGGTAAAAATAAGATTAGGAGCATTAATTGCGTTAAGATGCACATTAAATTCTTTTTCAAATACACCATTTACTCTGGATAAGGTAGCATTGATTTGCGTTAAAGCACCTGATACCCCACCAAAATAAGCCGTATACTCTCCTGTTACAGACATTGCCAATCTAAGGGTATGAAAAGTTTTGTTACCTGATTTTGCTGCAGCTCCGGAATTCATCAGCTTCTGAATATTAGCAACAGCTTCTTTATCCTCTTTTGTACTACATACAAATGCATGCCCATTTTTGCTTGTCTTTCCATGTACAGAATAATAAGATTTGTCAGCGGTTGCTGGTTCTATAAATTCATATTTCCCATCAGCACCAATGATCATAGATTGGAAATCATTTGGAGCAACACTAAATCTGATATACTTGCCAGGGTCATCAGTTCCTACTCCTACATAAGATCCAAGCTGATATTTGTTAGCCAAGGTTTCATCCATGACAGGAAAACTGTTTACTGTAAATTTTTCAATTTTCCCGTCCAGAGTAGGAATACTAACCGTTATGGGAGTACCTTCACCTATTTTAGGTGCTCTAAGAAGTTGAGTTCTTATCTGATCTATATCAAGTTTATAATAAACTGAGTGATCACTTCTCTTAATGACTTTCTGCTCTGGCAGCCCTCTGCTCCATTGTGCATTTGCTGATATTGCTAAAAATAATACCGGCAAACAAAATAATTTTGTTTTCATTTAATATTTTTTAACAAATTTAAATATTCGCTAAATAAAACACTAAAAAACAAACAAAAAATCAAATAAAACAGCAATAAAGCAATTAGAAAAGAAATAATATTGAAAAAATATTATAATTATTAAATTTTAAGAAATTTTTTCAATCAAAGTCCATTTACTTTTTTTGTTCCTGTTTCTGCATCCATTCTTCATGTCTTCTTTTAAAAAACTCATATTTATAATCCTGATTTCTCTGTGCAGCGTCAATAGAATGAGACATATGAATATCTGTATCTTTTTTGGCAAGCTGACCAAGTTTTTCATAGTAGATATGCAGCTGATCAAGTTCTGCCTCTGTAAGATCTTCAATATCCACAATGCGGTTACTGGCTTTTTCGTGGGAGGCCAAAAGCTCATTCAGCTTGATCTGTATTGCTTTTGAATCTTTATTCTGAGCTTTCTGAATCAGGAATACCATTAGAAAGGTAATGATTGTAGTTCCGGTATTGATTACCAGCTGCCAGGTTTCTGAATAGTCAAAAAAAGGGCCGGAAACCGCCCATATCACCACGATAATGAAAGCCCCCATAAAAGCATATGGACTCCCTGTAAATTTTACAGCCCAGTTTGAAAATTTCTCAAAAAAGTGATGATCTTTATGACCCATAGCTTCTGTTTTTAGAATAATAAATGTATAAAAATTAATCTGAAAACAGGAAAAGATAATGAATATGAGGTATATAAATATTTCGGATTGATTTCACCTCCATTCTCTTATTTCATTTTTCTGAATCTATGCCACCAGATCAGAAACCCCGTTACCGGCAATGAACAACCGATAAGAGAAACTATAAAGTAGAGAATAATACTTGGTAGTCCCATAATTTCTCCTGTATGTAATGGTTTTGCCAAAGCTGTAAACTGTTTGTTCAAAGGCTTGTCCGAAAACAGTTCTTTTGTTTTGAAAACTCCGGTTTTATCAAATGTCACTTCATCCGGGAACATTATTCCCAGAGAGTTTTGTCTATTGATTTTGATAACTACATATCTCGGATTTTCTTTATTAGGAAGCTCTATACTTGTAACAGCAGTATAAGGAAGATGATAGTCTGCCAGCTTCAAAATTTTATCTACAGAAGCGGAAGGAATGTCTTTCAGGTTTTTCTTTTCGTCCTGTTTCTGAAGCATATCTTCCAGAAGCCCTCCGAAAGCATCATCTCCACTGTCTTTTTCTTTTGAAATATTATCTATTGAGGATCCTCCCATACTTATGATAAGAGCATTCTTCACCCAGGGATAGGTCACATACAATCCGGTAATGGCAATAAAGAACAGTATCAGAAAGGTATAGAATCCCAATGTATTGTGCAGATCATAATTAACCCTTTGAAATTTTGCTTTGAACATGACGGTCAGCCCCTGTTTCAAAAACTTCAGTTTCTTCGGGAGCCAAAGAATCAATCCTGAAATCAGCAGAACACAAAACATAAGAACTGAAGCTCCTACAACCTGTCTTCCTGCATTTCCCATCATCAGATTTCTATGAAGATCAAGAACTATTTCAAAGAATTGATCCGAACTAGTATTGGGCTGCCCCAGAAGTTGTCCCGTGTATTGATTATAGTAAGTACTTTTATCCAGGTTATTTTCACGGTAACCAACCACATAGCTTTTCCCTTTATCGTCTGGAATCATCAGGGAAGTAAGTTCTTTATTCTGTTTTAATAATTCTGCCTGAATCAAGTCTGGATTCATAGCTATTCCTGAGCCTGGACTGATATAAATTTTATCTCTGTTGCTAAAATCACTGATCTGATTTTTGAAAGCATAAAGACAGCCGGTGAGACACATCACAAAAACAACACTACTTGATAAAAGTCCCAGCCAGAGATGAGTGATCCACATCAGGTATTTTATAACTGATTCGTTTTTTCTTCTTTTCCTGTAAAGACTTTTCAATAATACTTTCATTGTTTAACAGCAAAAACATTAAGACAGTATGACCGTCTTAATGTTTTAAATTAAAATTGATATGAATAAATTAAAAAAGTTAATACAAATTCGGGCAAGGAAGCATGAAGCTTATGATGGAAGTTATTGAGTCTAAAAGATTACTGGTTTAACTTTAATCTACATTCACCAAATTGAATAAGTTTTCTTAAAAGTAGTAAGAACTTTTGGCCCAATATCATATCTCTCTCCTTCTCCTGCTTCCAGCCCTCACTGGTATCAATGTCGTTTATTTTCTTCCTTTGAACTGAACTTCTTTTACGATTTCTTCAAACTTCGTAAAATGTTCAGGACTTAGTGCTTTCTGAATTGCAGCCTTTCTCTGGGTATCAAATCTCTCCCAGTATTCTTTGGCCAAATCGTTATTTCCGTGATATACATCATGAGCATCATTAAATGCTTTTTCAAAAGCATCATTCGCTGCATTTACTACTTTGAACTCATCTTCAGAAAGCTGTGCTTCCGTTTTGATTTTTTCTAACAATGCATTGTCATATCTCGGTCTCTTTCTGGAATTTTCATCCACAAACTTATTGAACTTTTCCATCTGAGGAGCATCCAAAACGGTAGCCATTTCAATAGACTGCTGTGCTCTCAGTTCTTCATTTTTTATACCTAAAGCTACGCGGTCCATATTACCACCCTGAGCTTTTGCCGCCTGGAAGTTCTGCTCCTGAAGCTGCTGATATTTTGCAGTGATCTCATTGAAGTTCTTTTCCTGTTCAGCAGTAAGCTTCACTTCTGTTTTAAACTGGTTATAGTCTATTCCTTTCTTTTTATCTCCTGAGCATGACATTGCAATGGCACTAAGAGCTAAAGCAAAGAATATTGTTTTGATACTTTTCATAATGAATGATTTTGTTGATTAGAATTTATAGTTTACCTGTACAGCAAAGTTTCTAGGCTGAATCTGATCGATATATCCACCTCTGAAATAAGAGCTATACCCTACACTATCAAAAATATTATTAAAGAATACTCTTACTCCCATTCCATTTTTTAGGGTATATCCTGCCTGAGCATCTACTGTAGTGTATTCCGGCATATCGAAAGGTTTGTCTCCAGGTTTCACACTGTTCAGGTGACCTGCTGTAAATGTTTTCTGAGTCCATTCGTCAACCGGTCTTTTTCCAACATAATAAATTCCTGCTCCTACATCAAGTCCTGATAAAGTACCTTTATTGAATTTATAATTCAGCCAACCGTTTGCAGTATGTTTAGGCGCGTTCATTGGTGCAGATCCGTTCATGTAAGCAGGACTGTCCTGATACTGAGCATCCAGATATGCCCATCCGGACATTACCTGAAGGTTCGGCAGAATTCGTCCGATCAATTCTACTTCCACTCCTTTTCTTCTAAGGTTTCCTGCAAGACCGTACATTGTTTGTTTGTCTATCACAACAGGGTTGTAATTTTCATCAAGAATAGTGAAAGAAAGGTGATCTGTTTTGATGTCAAATACTGTTACGTTAAATCTTAAACGCTCATTAAACCAGTCTGATTTAATACCAGCTTCCCATTGTTTAGTCATTGACGGGCCTACTCTTCCACCGTCTAAAAGGAAATTATTAGAGGATCTTAAAGATGTTGTTGTTGTATATGATCCAAATACATTAACATTTGGAAGCGGAGAAACAATCAATCCAAAATTAGGATTCCATGTATCTACAGATTCATTGGCAGAACCATTAAGTCTGCTGTAACGAAGTCCCAAATGAGCTTTCACATATTTCCCGATCGTCATCACATCCTGAGCCATTGCACCGATACTTGGTGTCAATACTGCGTTTGATCTTCCCAGATTTTTATAGATGACATTTACAGGAAGTTGGTTCGGAATGTTTCCGTTCACTACGTCTACAATATCAAGAGGGTTGGCCGCATAAGTTGTATTTCCGATTTTTGTAGCACGTGCAGTAATTAAATTCCCTGGTGCAATAGAGTTTTTGTATGCTTCAAATGTTGTAGAAGAAGTTTCTGTTTCTCTCCAGTCAAAACCAACCTGGAATGTGTGTTTAATAAATCCTGTCTTTATCTGCTCTCCAATAAAGTCTAACTGTAATACTTTGTTGATATCTTCTCCCTGTGATTTTCCTATAGTACGCTGTCTGATATTATAGTTGGTTTCACCAGCCGGCAGTGACACAGATGAAGCTTCAGAGTCTGTATTGCTTACGGAATTCACGAAAGCTGCTCTAACTTTTAATTTATCCGTAAGGTTACGTACAATTGTGGTCGCAAAATTGTATGTTTCAGTTTTTGAATAATCAGATGTATATCCTAAAAACTTACCTTTTGGCATATGATAGAGTGCTTCAACAGTTCCCGGTGCAAGGTTTATTGTTCCTCTGTCCGGTGTTCTTTTATCATGAAGATAATCCATTTCCACATTGATTAATGTTTTATCATCCGGACGGAAAGCGATGGATGGGTTTACATAAATCCTTTCTCCCTGTACATGACTTCTGAATGAATTATTATTCTGGTATGCTCCATTGAATCTCACAGCTACTTTTCCCTGAGAATCTAATACTCTCTGGAAGTCTACTGTAGGTCTGTAAAAATCCCAGCTTCCGTAACGGAATCCTACATTCGTCTGATCAATAAACTGAGGTCTTTTTGTTACAACATTGATCACTCCTCCTGCAGATCCCAAACCATTTCCTATTCCCTGACCAATAGCAGCAGATCCTTTAATAACCTGAATACTTTCTACTCCCTGCATATCAGTGATCATCCCTGCAGTACGGAAATCTGAATCCAGCTGAACTCCGTTTTTCAGTACAGGAACTCCACGATATCCTCTGATGGACATACTTTCGTTTCCTCCGCCATAGCTTGAAAATAGGGTTACCCCAGGAACGTTTTTGGCAACATCAGTGACTGTAAGTGCTCCTAATTCTTCAATTGCTTTATGAGAAATCACAGAAATACTCTGAATCTGATCTCTGGTTTTCAATGGCAATCTGGTAATTGCGTCCAGACCTTGCGGCTGTTTCTTTTTTTCACCAAACAGTTCTACTTCTTCAATTTTCTTGTGTTTAACTGAATCATTTACTTTCTGCGCATTGGCCAGAACTCCACCCAACAATAGCAGAGAAAAGGATACTACTTTATTCATCTGATAATTTTTAGCAAAATTATTATTTTTATTAATTCTAAATAAATAAACAAGCGTGACATATGTCACCTGAAAAAGAACTATTAATATCAGATCATTAATCATATCCAGCGACCCTTTGCAATCTCCAAACAGATCTATAGCATCATTAAGGGTTGTCCTCCCAAGGCCTTTTATGGTTACAGAAAGTACAATCAAAAAAAAGCAGATTTGTATATCGACAAATCTGCTTTTCTTCTCTTGATTGAACATTTTAGGTTTTATGCATAAAAAAATCCGTCCCTTAAAAAGGAACGGATTTGTATAATCATTGCAAAGTATGCAGTTATCACACTTTAATTTCAACGTCTACTCCTGAAGGAAGTTCTAATTTCATTAGAGCATCAACAGTTTTAGAAGAAGAAGAGTAGATATCCATTAGTCTCTTGTGAGCTGATAATTGGAACTGCTCTCTTGCTTTTTTGTTTACGTGCGGAGATCTCAACACTGTGAAGATTCTCTTATTTGTTGGCAATGGAATTGGACCGTTTACAACAGCACCAGTAGCCTTTACCGTTTTTACGATTTTCTCAGCAGACTTGTCTACCAAGTTGTAATCGTAAGATTTTAGTTTTATTCTGATTCTTTGTGACATTTCTTTAATTTAAAAATTAACCTTTTGCTTTAGCTATGATTTCTTCAGCAACGTTTTGTGGAGTAGCTTGGTATTTCTCTAATTCCATAGAAGAAGTAGCTCTTCCTGATGAAAGTGTTCTTAGAGTTGTTACATATCCAAACATTTCAGAAAGTGGAACAGAACCTTTGATTACAACAGCACCGTTTTTCTCTTCCTGACCACTGATAGTACCTCTTCTTTTGTTAAGGTCACCAATGATGTTACCCATATATTCTTCCGGAGTTACAACTTCCAGTTTCATAATTGGCTCCATAATTACTGGCTTAGCAGCACGTCCCGCTTCTTTAAATCCTAATTTAGCAGCCATTTCAAATGAAAGAGCATCAGAATCCACCGCGTGGAAAGATCCGTCTTTAAGAACAACTTTAATACCTTCAACTTCGAAACCAGCCAAAGGACCGTTCTTCATTGCAGCTTTAAAGCCTTTTTCAATTGCAGGAACAAATTCTCTAGGAACGTTACCACCTTTGATCTCATTGATGAATTCTAAACCAATTTTACCTTCTTCAGCAGGTCCTAATTCAAATACAATATCAGCAAATTTACCTTTACCACCAGATTGTTTTTTGTAAACTTCTCTGTGTTGAGCAACTTTTGTTAAGTTTTCTTTGTATTCTACCTGAGGCTGTCCTTGGTTAACTTCAACTTTGAATTCTCTCTTCATACGGTCTACAATGATATCCAAGTGAAGCTCACCCATACCAGAGATAATCGTTTGTCCAGAAGCTTCGTCAGTTCTAACCGTAAACGTAGGATCTTCTTCAGCCAATTTAGCTAAAGCGTTACCCATTTTATCCTGGTCAGCTTTAGTTTTAGGCTCAACAGCAATACCAATTACCGGATCAGGGAAAACCATCGATTCAAGAACGATTGGGTTTTTCTCATCACACATTGTATCACCAGTTTTGATAGACTTGAATCCTACCGCTGCACCAATATCACCAGCTTCAATATATTCTACTGGGTTTTGCTTGTTAGCGTGCATCTGATAGATTCTAGAGATTCTTTCTTTATCTCCTGAACGAGTGTTCAAGATATAAGAACCAGCATCTAGTCTTCCTGAGTAAGCTCTGAAGAATGCTAATCTTCCCACGAATGGGTCAGTAGCAATCTTAAATGCTAATGCGGAGAAAGGCTCGTCTACAGACGGCTTTCTTGTAATTTCAGCGTCAGTTCTTGGGTCAGTACCTTTGATATCATCTTTATCCAATGGAGAAGGCAAGTATTTACATACTGCATCCAACATAAACTGTACTCCTTTATTCTTGAATGAAGAACCACAAGTCATTGGGATAATAGATAAATCGATAGTAGCAGCTCTCAATGCAGCATTGATTTCTTCTTCTGTAATTGAATCCGGATCTTCGAAGAATTTCTCCATCAAAGTTTCGTCATATTCAGAAACAGCTTCTACTAATTTCTCTCTATATTCAAGAACTTCATCTTTCATATCTTCAGGAATTGGCACTACTTCGAAAGTAGCTCCTTGTCCTGCTTCATCCCAGATGATAGCTCTGTTTTTAATTAAGTCAACAACTCCTTTGAAATCTTCTTCAGCACCGATTGGTAAAACGATTGGAACTGCGTTAGATCCTAACATTTCTTTAACCTGGTTTACCACGTTAAGGAAGTCAGCACCTTGTCTGTCCATTTTGTTTACAAATCCCATTCTAGCAACTTTGTAGTTGTCAGCAAGTCTCCAGTTTGTTTCAGACTGAGGCTCTACTCCATCTACTGCAGAGAATAAGAATACCAATCCATCCAATACTCTTAAAGATCTGTTTACTTCTACAGTGAAGTCAACGTGTCCCGGTGTATCAATGATGTTGAAGTGGTAAGGCTTAGTTTCAGGTAAAGCTTTTCCTTGATCTGTTGGAAAGTTCCAAGAACAAGTGGTAGCTGCAGAAGTAATGGTAATACCTCTTTCTGCTTCCTGCTCCATCCAGTCCATTGTAGAAGCACCATCGTGAACTTCTCCAATTTTGTGGTTTACCCCTGTATAGAATAGAATCCTTTCTGTAGTGGTAGTCTTACCTGCATCAATGTGAGCAGCGATACCAATATTTCTTGTAAATTTAAGATCTCTTCCCATTTCAGATTAGAATTTGAAGTGTGAGAAAGCCTTGTTAGCTTCCGCCATTTTGTGAGTATCAGATTTCTTTTTGAAAGCAGCACCTTCTTCTCTTGAAGCCGCTACAACTTCGTTAGCTAATTTCAAAGCCATAGACTTATCATTTCTAGCTTTAGAATATTTGATTAACCATTTCATTGCCATAGAAATTTTTCTATCAGCTCTGATTGGCATAGGGATTTGGAAGTTAGCTCCACCTACTCTTCTAGAACGTACTTCTACGTGAGGCATTACATTTGTAAGTGCATCTTTCCAGATTTCAAGTGCAGTTTTTTCGTTATCTCCTTTTTTAGTTTCTACGATCTCTAATGCATCATAGAAAATTTTGAATGCGATTGACTTCTTACCGTCAAGCATTAAGTTGTTTACGAATCTCGTTACCAATTGATCATTAAATTTCGGATCTGGTAACAACGGTCTTTTTTTCGCTTTTGTCTTTCTCATTGCTTTTGTACCTTATTTAATGATTATTTTTTCTTTCCTTTTGCAGGAGCAGCAGCTGCTTGTCCTGGTTTAGGTCTCTTAGCTCCGTACTTAGATCTTCTCTGAGTTCTTCCATTTACACCAGCGGTGTCTAATGCACCTCTTACGATGTGGTAACGTACTCCCGGTAGGTCTTTCACCCTTCCGCCTCTAACCAATACTATCGAGTGCTCCTGTAGATTATGTCCTTCGCCCGGGATATAGGCATTCACTTCTTTACCGTTAGAAAGTCTTACCCTTGCAACTTTTCTAAGTGCAGAGTTAGGTTTCTTAGGTGTAGTTGTATATACTCTCGTACATACACCACGTCTTTGTGGACAAGAATCAAGGGCAGCCGATTTGCTCTTCTTGGCAAGCGTGGCTCTTCCTTTTCTTACTAATTGTTGAATAGTAGGCATTTAATTGCTTTTTATTTTAGGGTGCAAAAATAGTAATATTTTTTTAATCTGCAAACACTTATATAAAAATTAAAATCAAATACTTACAGGAAAATACAACCCGTTTCAGTACAACAATCAAAGAAACTTAATATATAAAAGGAAAAGGGTTTGAAAAAATAGATTTCACATTTTAAAAAAACTGTATTAAATAATTATGAAATTTACCTTATTAAAAAATTATCTATAAATTTTTAATCCAAAACAGATTCCGAAAACCTCATCCGATATATCCAAACTATATTTAAAAACTTTCTTATAGTTATGATCTATTAATAATCAGAGGAGTTAGGCACGATATTTCGTAAATTTGGGATATACAAAATGATAAACTTATCAATCACCATAACAAGTCTTCATACCACTGAAGCAGTGATTGTATCTGATCTTAAAAAAAATAAATATATACATATGAAAAATGCTAGTATTATTGGCCTTAAAGAAGCCGATTGCAAAAAAATCTCAGAAAAATTAAATGCACTTTTAGCTAATTATTCCGTATTCTATCAGAATACAAGAGGTTCTCACTGGAACATTAAAGGAGAACAGTTCTTCACCCTTCATCCAAAATTTGAAGAGTTGTACAACAGTCTTGTTTTAAAGATTGATGAAATTGCAGAAAGAATCCTGACATTAGGAGCTACTCCAGCACACAATTACTCAGATTATTTAAAGATAGCAACTATTAAAGAGAGTAAAGAAGTAACTGACGGTACCAAGAGCGTTGAACAGATTCTAAGTTCATTCAAAGTAGTCATTGATCTGCAGAGAGAACTTTTAGATATTACGGATGAAGCAGGAGATGAAGGTACTAATTCGCAAATGAGCGATTATATTACCGAACAGGAGAAAGAAGTTTGGATGTACAATTCTTACCTTGGAAAATAACTCCATCAAAAGCATTGAAATATTTCAAAAAAATCGCCTTACATTTAGGCGATTTTATTTTTTATTTTTATATTTGCGTTAAAATTACACATATTATGAACGACGTAAGACTGAACTCTATCCTGGATAATGATTTTTATAAAATAACCATGCAGAATGCAGTGGTAAAACTATTCCCAAGTTCTATTGTAAAATATGAATTTATCAACAGGGGGAAGCACCACTTTCCGGAAGGATTTGACGTTGCTTTAAGAGAAGCTGTTAATAAAATGGCTGAACTTAAACTTACGAAAGACGAAAAAAAGTTCATGGCAAGAACATGTCCTTATATAGATCTTCCTTATCTCGATTTTTTAGAAGGGTATCATTATGATCCGTCTGAAGTAAAAATTCATCAGGAGGGAGGCGACCTATCCGTAATTGTAGAAGGGCTTTGGTACAGAACGATTCTTTGGGAAGTTCCATTGCTGGCATTGATCAGTGAACTGCATTATGAAATGAACCACATGGAAAGAGATTCCAATGAAGTGGTAATGAGTAAAACAATAGAAAAAGCTGATTCATTAGGCAGACTAGGAGTAACTTTTGCAGAATTTGGAACGAGAAGAAGACATTCTTATAAAGTACAGAATCTGGTAATGGAGGCTTTGACTCAAAAAAGGGACTCAACTTTCATCGGAAGTTCTAATGTTCATTTTGCTATGAAGTATGGTGTAAAGCCCATCGGAACCCATGCTCATGAATGGTTTATGTTCCATGCTGCCGAATATGGATTCAAAATGGCCAATGAAATGGCTCTGGAACATTGGGTAGACGTTTATAGAGGTGATCTTGGAGTTGCTTTGTCTGATACATACACCACAGATGTTTTCTTCCAGCAGTTTGACAAAAAATTTGCAAAACTTTTTGACGGTGTACGTCATGACAGTGGTGATGCTTTAGAATTTGCAGACAAAACCATTGCTCATTACCAAAGGAATGGTATCAACCCTATGTTTAAATACATTATTTTTTCAGATGCATTAAATCTTGAAAAAGTAGAGGAAATTACGAATTACTGCAAAGGAAAAATTGGTATCTCATTCGGAATAGGGACCAACCTTACGAATGATGTAGGACTAAAACCAATGAACATTGTAATGAAGCTTATCGGGGTACAGGCTCCAAACAAAGAATGGATTCCTACGGTAAAACTTTCTGATGAACACGGTAAATATACAGGAGATCCAAAGATGATTGAACTGGCAAAAGAATTTTTAAGAATAAAAGATTAGTAACCTCATCAAAACAAATAGATAATAACCTCGTAACTATCGAGGTTTTTTTGTACGATATTATCATTTGAAATTCAATTTTCAGAAATCTAAGGTTTTATTATATTTATCAAAATAAAACAAGATGAAATCAAGAACATTACTAACCGCATGCCTTCTCATATCAGCATTATCCTTTGCTCAGGAAAAGAAAGCAGAAAAAACAAAATTCAATCAGGAACTGGCAACTTCTTTAGGAGCTGACAAATATGGAATGAAGCCTTATACCATTGTTATGCTAACAACAGGTTCTGCTAAAATTGAAGACAAAGCCAAAATGGGTGAACTTATGAAAGGCCACATGACCAATATCGGTAAACTGGCAGATGAAGGTAAAATTGTAGTTGCCGGACCTTTCCTTGAAAAGAATAAGGAAAACTACCGTGGTATGTTTATCTTCAATACCAAGTCTAAAGAAGAAGCTGAACAATGGGTAAAAACAGATCCCGCAGTACAGGCTGGTATTTTTAGTTATGAAATTTTCCCTTGGTATGGCTCAGCAGCTCTGCCTTTGTATCTTAAGCATCATGATGAGATCTCAAAAGAAAATCCTTAAACAAAATAAAGTACCAATTCTACTTGTGCTTTTCTCTCTATTGGCAATGGCGAGCTGTGCAAAACAGCAGTCCTTTTTTCAGTTTACAACTGAAAAGGTGGACAGAGATATTGTTGATGATCTGAAAAGATTAAAAGCCCCTCCCCCTCCTGGATTACTTTATAATGATACAACATATGAAGTATGGAAAACCTGTTCCGGAGAATGGGGAGGAACAGTTTATTTTAAAAATAAAAAAACAGGAAAAATATATTGCGCAGAAGCAACCTGCCCAGTTTCTGTAAATAAAATTAATAATAACTATTATATCTCCAATTCTCTCTCACACCTCTTCGGAAGTTCGGATATTCTAGAAATTACCGATCCTGAAACAATGGAACAGGTTACTAAAATCCCTGTCTCCCCTTCTGACATCATTATGAGAAAAGAATCTCACTCCTCAAAAGGAACAAAAAAACTGATAGATACCAGTGGAGTTATTATTATGTCAAGTTTTGTATATAAACAAAAGCTATATTCAATCTTATTAAACCACAGAACTAAGCAAGCTACAATTTCAGAGCTCCGGGACAATAAATTCTATACAATACAGGAAATTGATAAAGATTTTTTTTCTGATAATCCATTTATTATAAAGGAATCAGAAACTTATCAGAAGATTTATCTTCAACAACCTAAACCAGCTATTATTGAAATTAAAAATAACAAGATCAGAATTATATTATACAGCCAAAAAAAATAAAGAGGTAACCTTCATATAATCTCCAGGAAACCTCTTACATATTTCTCTTTACATGGAAATAAATATACAATTTATTTTTTAATCCATTACATTTCAAATAATTATCTATAAACAATAAGAAAATTTAAATCAATATCTCTTGTTTCAATGAATTAATTTAATTACTTTAGCTTATTAACAACGCAACTTATTTATCTAATTATAAGTGAGTTATCAACAAACCAATACCGTAATTAAAAATTAATCTCATGAAAAAAATGAATTTTACAAAACTTTCGAGAACAAAACTCAAAGATGTATTTGGAGGAACCCTTTATCCGGCAGAATGTCCTGGTGGATGCCATGGTGAAGGTATGATCAGATGTCCTGACGGCACTACCACAATGACTAATTTTATATGCATGGGAGGCACCTGCCAGCCGGCAGCAATGTGTAAACCACTGGTTCTTGAACCTTTTCCAGATCCGATTATAATCACTCCATAATCTGAATGAACAATACATAAAGTGAGCTTTCCGGCTCACTTTTTTATTATCTTTAAATAAACAAAAACTATCATGAAAACCATTGAGGAAGTTCTAAAAAAACTGGATGAAATTATCATCTGGTGCAAAGAAAACAAAAGCCCGGCAGGATATTTTGCCTGTACGTATCGGATCATGACTGCGCAGGTTCTGAAAGGAATTCAGCAGAAAAAATTTGAAGATAATCCAAGAATGACATTACTGGATCTTGCTTTTGCTCAAAGATATCTTCAGGCATGGGAAAATTATAGCAAAGGAGAAAAATGTACAAACTCATGGTATATTGCCTTTGAAGCTGCCAAAAATAAAAATCTCCTGATATTACAGCATATTTTCCTCGGCATGAATGCTCACATTAATCTGGATCTCGGGATCTCTGCGGCATCTGTTATGCCTTACCGGAAGATAAATCCGTTGAAAAAAGATTTTGAAAACATTAATAATGTCATTGCTTCCATTAATCAGAATGTACAGGATTCTCTGAACAAAATCTGTTATCCCGTAGATCTTATTGACAAACTTTCTAACGGAAAAGATAATGCTGTGCTAGATTTTGCCATTTCCAAAGCAAGAGACACTTCCTGGGCAACGGCAGTCATTGCTTCCAACACGCCTAATTTCTTAAGAGAGTCTGTAATCGGCATTGTGGATTATGCAGCCGCTAAAGTCGCTACCCAGATTCTGAATCCAAAGATTCTCACTCCTGCCCTTTTGAAACAACTTAAAAACTGTGAAAGCAGTGATGTGGTAAAGAATATTGAAATTTTAGAATCTACAAAAAACTCATAAAAAAAGGCCGGGATCTTCCTCACGGATCCCGGCCTCATAATGAACAAAATAAAAGAAACTATATTGCTTCCTTATGCTTTTTGCGATAGGCATAATGGAAAATAATTGGCAGTATTGTAAATGACAGCAGCATACAGACAATCAATCCTCCAACAATCATAATGGCTAAAGGTTTCTGAATTTCAGAGCCCATTCCGTTTGACATCGCTGCAGGAAGAAGTCCCATAGATCCCATTAAGGCAATCATTACTACCGGACGGATTCTGCTTTTGACTCCCAGAGAAATAGATTCTTTGAGTGACATTCTGTTTTGCAGATTCTCTTTCATTACCCCAATCAGAACGATACCGTCTATGGTGGCGACTCCGAAAAGGATGATGAAACCGATTCCCGCTGAAATTCCGAAGATGGTTCCCGTAAACCAAAGGGATAAAAATCCTCCGATGAATGCAAATGCCAGTGTAATGGAAGAAATTAACGTGTCTTTTATGTTCCCGAAATTGAAGTACAACAGCATTAGAATAAGCACTAAAGAAATCGGTACAACCATAGCCAGCTGTTTGGCGGCTCTTTCTTTACTTTCAAATTCTCCGGCCCATGTCATTTTATGATTTTTCGGAAGCTTTACTTCTTTATCTACTTTCGCTTTTGCTTCTTTGATGGTACTTCCAAGATCACGCCCTTCAATATTGAACCCAACTCCGATATATCTGCCGTTTCCTTCACGGTAAATAAATGATGGACCAGTGTGATAATCAATGGTTGCAATTTCTTTCAGCGGAACTTTTTTATTATCCTGAGTTGGGATGAGAATATTTCCCATCTTTTCAGGTGTATCCCTGTATTGTTTCTCAAACCTAAGCATTACGTCAAACATTCTTTCTTCTTCGTAAAACTTCGTGGCAGCCTGCCCTCCGATTGTCATTTCGATGACAGCCTGTGCATCAGCTGTGGACACTCCATATTTTGCCATTTTGGAATCGTGAAGTTGTATTCTCAACTCCGGAAGCCCGATATTTTTGAAAACATTCACATCTGATATTCCGGGAACTGTTCTGATGGAATTGGCTACTTTATTAGCGTAATTTTCAAGTTCAAAAAGATCATTTCCAAAAATTTTAATGACCAGCGGAGCTTTTACTCCTGCTACATATTCTTCCACATTATCCTGAATCGGCTGGCTGAATCCGAAGTTGATTCCCGGATATTTTTCAAGGGAAACCCTCATTTCTTCAAGAAGTTCTTCTTTGGATATTTTTTTCTTCCATTCATTTTCAGGTTTCAGCTGGATATTAAATTCAATATTAAAAAATCCGGTGGGATCGGTTCCGTCATTGGGACGGCCTGTCTGGGTCATGACAAATTTTACTTCATCATACTTCATGAGAATCTCCTTCATTTCCTTAGTTAACCTTACAGATTCATCCAGATTGACACTGTTTGGAAGTGTTGCCCTTACATAGATTGCTCCTTCGTTCAGTTTAGGTAAGAATTCGGATCCATAATTGGAAAATCTCCAGCCACAAATGGCAAGCAAGGCAACGAACCCAATGATAAATCCTTTTTTGTGACGGTCACTGAATTCATAAATTCTATAAATATTGACTCTGAAGAATCTTGAAATAAAGTTTTCTTTCTCTTCAATATTTTTCGTCAACAAAAGTTTACACATGGCCGGAACGTAGGTCAAGCTTAAGATCAATGATCCTAACAATGCATATCCCAGCGTAAATGCTAATGGAGAGAACATTTTTCCTTCTACTTTCTGGAAAGAAAAAATCGGCATCAGGGCAACAATAAGAATCAACAGGGCAAAGAAAATATAACTTGCCACACTTCCTGCGCTTTTCTTGATTATTCCCAATTTTGAAATCTTATTGAATCTCCGCACTCCTATCGCCCTGGCTTTGAGTTCGAGGGCAACAAAGACATGTTCTACAATCACCAGTGTTCCTTCCAGAAGCAATCCGAAATCCAGTGCTCCCATGGAAATCAGGTTGGCTGGAAGTCCTTGGATTTTCAACATAATAATTGCAAACAGGAAAGCCAATGGAATTACTGACGCTACAATGAAAGTTGTTCTCCAGTTGTAAAGAAATATAAATACAATGATGGAAACAAGAATAACTCCTTCAATAAGGTTTTTGGAAACGGTATGAACGGTAGTATTCACAAGCTCTGTACGGTCGATGATCGGAACAATCTGTACGTCACCGGGAAGTTCTCCCCCATTCAGTTCTTCTATTCTGTCTTTCAGCCTTGCAATCACTTCACTTGGGTTTTCACCACGAAGCATGATCACAATTCCTTCTACAACATCATTTTCTTTGTTATATCCTACCTGTCCTAGTCTTGGTTTCGCGGAAACTTTTACTTCTGCAACATGTTTCACCAGAATAGGCGTAGAACCTTTTACCTCGATCTGAATATTCTCAATATCTTCTTTTTTCTCTAAAAGACCAATCCCCCGCACTACATAAGCCTGATCACCTTTTGCTACAACATCTCCTCCTACATTGATATTACTCTTTGAAACTGCTTCATACACATCCAGGGGGGAAAGGTCGTAATTGTGTAATTCCGTAGGATTAATTTTTATTTCATAGGTTTTCTCTTCTCCACCAAAGCTTACTACATCAGCCACACCGGGAACGGCAAGCAATTCTCTTTCTACTACCCAATCCTGGATGGCTGTTACTTCTTTGATGGGAAGTTTACTTTTTATAATATATCTGTAAATTTCACCTGTAGCACCGGAAGGAGGCTCAATACTGTATTCTGCTCCGGAAGGGAGATTTACATTTCCCAGTTTATTGGAAGCATACTGCTGTGCATAAAAATCATTGACATGATCATCAAAAATAACTGTCACCACAGATAATCCGAATAAGGAAATGGAACGCACCGAAGTTTTGTTCGGAATGGCATTCATTTCTTTGGAAATGGGTAATGTGACAAATTTTTCTATCTCTTCAGCACTTCTTCCCGGCCACTGGGTAATAACTCTTACCCTTGTATTGGTAACATCCGGAAATGCTTCAATGGGAGTATGCATATAGGAATAGATTCCTCCTGCCAGCAAAAGAAAAGTCCCCAAAAGAACGATCAGTGAGTTTTTTAACGAGAAGGAAACTATATTCTGTACAAACTTTCGCATTACTTTGTGGAATTATTTAATTGATTTTTCAGATTTTCATAGATCAGCAGTCCGTTGGAAGCAATGACATTTTCACCTGGTTTTAAATTACCTTCTACATAGATATACTGGCTGTTGGAAGCAATTTCCGTAACAGGTCTGATCTCAAGTTCACAGTCTTTTTTGTATACGACTACATAGCTTTGGTTGTTATCAAAGATTAAAGCCTTTGCAGGAATCGCCAATGCGGATTTATTTTGTGAGTTGATGGGCAATACAACATCTGCAGACATTCCCGGTCTCAGCTTCATTCCGTTATTATCCATAATGATTTTAGCCTTCAGTACTCTTTCATTTTCATTAAAAACCTGAGAGATATTATTGATTTTCCCTGAAAAGCTGTCATCCGGATAAGCAAGCGTTTTTACTACCACCGGCTGGTCTACATAGACATGCCTCATGTTAGTAGCATATACATTGGCCATTACCCACACCTTATCCAGATTGGAAATGGTAAACAGCTGATCTCCGCCGGCAGTAACAGGCATTCCTTTGGAAATATTTTTTGAAATAACATATCCGTCTGCCGGAGCTTTTATCTGAATGGTATTTCCACCCGCTGAATACAGCTGCATATTTTTCTGCGTTTTGGAAATATTGGATTGCAGTATGGCTACTTCGGAACGTGCTTCCTGCAAGTCTTTCTGAGAGGCAATATCATCTTTATACATAGCTTCTACAGAAGACAGTTTTCTTTTCGCCACCGCCAGCTGAGCCTGCAAGGTTTGAGTATCATCCTGCATTTCATTAACAGCTGTACTTTTTACACTTGCCAGCGTTTGTCCTTTTTTCACATAATCACCAAGGGAAAAATAAGTATCCATCACCACTCCATCCACAAGGCTTACAAAAGGAACCGTTTTATCAGAATTGCTTTCCACTTCTCCGGTAAGGGTAATGCTCTCTTCTATGGGAAGCATTTCTGCTTTGGCCAGTTTAATATCTTTTTTAAGTTCTTTGCTGATGCAATAGCCTTTTTCAGCTTCCTTATTTTCCTGTTTTCCGGCACAGCCTGTAAAAATAATGAGGGCAGACAGGTAAGCTGCGGCAATGTATTGGGTAATATTTTTGTTCATATCTTATAAATCTTGTCCTACAACATATTGCAGGTTTTCGTAGTATTGATTCAATTCTTTTTTAGTATCCAGGATGATCATTTTATTTCCGATGTAGGTATCCAGAAAATCCATGTATTCCAGCATACTGATATTTCTTAGTCTGAAGTTTTTCTCGTGACTGACCAACAAACCGTCCAGTGTAGATTCATAGTTTTCATCAATCTCTTCTGAAACCTGCTGTGTTCTGATATAGTTTCTGAAAACCGATACAATTTCATTCTCGGATTTCAGCATATTCTTACGAGTCTCCAATTTGCTTTTCTCAATCTCAAGCCTAGCTTCCTGAATATTACCTTTGTTACGGTCGAAAATGGGAAGGTCCATAGAAATACCCAGCCCTATAAAGTCTTTCATGATATTTCCGCCACGGTCGTATCCTATAGAAACAGCAACATCAGGAGTTTTCATGGCATTTTGAATTTCAAGGTTTTTCGTAGCATGTTTCTCTTTATTTTTTGAGATCATGATATCCGGGCGGTTTTCTTTTGCCTTTTCTATCCATTGCGTCACTTCCAGTTCTGAAAGTTGTTTTTCAGGCATCACAAATGAATCTGACATCACCAGATAAGATGGGGACGGCAGCATCAATAGGGCTTTAAGCTCTACCTGCTGGTCTTCAATTTCCTGTTTCAATGAAATCAGTTTCTTTTTGAATTCAATTTCCTGCGCCTTTAAGCGGACGTATTCAGCTTTACTGATATTGCCGAGATTTAATTGATTATTGTATGATTTTGTTAACTTCTCAATGGAAGCAATCTGCCCCTGATAGATTTTCTGCTGTTCCTGATTGTAAAGAATATCAGTAATGGTGTTTCTGAGTGTCTTCTTAAGTTCACGCAAAACTTCCTGCAATTCATACTTTTCTCCTTCCACTTCTATTTTCTGCAGTTCAATGTTTTTTCTTCTTTTACCCGCAGTCTGAATCACCTGTTCTATTTCAGCAGAAATCTGGGTATTCTTTCCCCAGTTTCCAATAAGTGCAGGCTGTTCTTCGATGTCGTAGGTTCTCCATAAATTCACTTCACTGATGCTTAATTTGGGGTTAGGCCAGTATTTAGCCTGAACAGCTCTTGCTTCAGCCTGTGAAATTTCAAGTTTCTGCGCAATGAGATCGAGGTTTTTAGCCAGAAAAATAGTCTCAGCTTCCTTTCTGCCAATTTTCAGAGTATCTGAAATCTGCGCGGAAAAGAAACTGAAACAATGAATATAAAATAGTGTAAAAAATAGCTTCTTCAAGGTCTCTTATTTTAAGACTACAAAGCTATTTGTCTAATATTAGATGGAATTTTAAACAAAATTAAAATTCGGTTAGTTCAACATTAGAGTTTGATTAGAACTTTTTTTATTCCTGGGAATTGTATTTGAGTGGGTATGTTTTG
The DNA here is from genome assembly GCF_025949665.1 of Chryseobacterium viscerum. Lineage (NCBI taxonomy): Bacteria > Pseudomonadati > Bacteroidota > Flavobacteriia > Flavobacteriales > Weeksellaceae > Chryseobacterium > Chryseobacterium viscerum. The sequence continues at coordinate 118,161 of NZ_JAPDFT010000002.1, forward strand.
GCTAAAGCCGAGAGATGTTAAATGTATATCTTAAGCAGGTTAAAACCCGCTCCTATTGAATATTTTAATCTCTCACAGATTTCACGGATGACACAGATTTTCTAAAATGAATATAATTTTATAAGATTTAAAATGAATCTAAAATCATCAATCTGCGGGATCTGGGAAATCTGTGGGAGAAAAAATCAAGAATTAACAGGAAATTCAAGAAGAACATTTGTACCTACATTAATAGCAGAATCAATTTTCATCACAATATGATGATGATCAAAGATACTTTTTGAAAGTGATAAGCCAATTCCACTGCCCTTCACAGTATCTACATTTTTTCCTCTGAAGAAGGTTTCAGATATTTTCACAAGATCATCAGTAGGAATTCCTCTTCCTTCATCTCTGACCTCAATATACAACTGGTTGTCTTTCTCTGACAGTATAATCACCACAGGTTTATCAAAGGAATATTTGATCGCATTTTCTACAATATTGTACAATGCGAGATATAACAACGTTTCATTTCCGGGAAATTCCAGCAAAGCAGGTTTTGTTACCTGAAGTTGTATTTTAATAGATGAATTGTTTTCTTTTGCTTTGGGTTCTAATTTCTCGTAGATTTTCCAGATCAGCTCATCCACTCTCATTTGCTTATGGGAAGATTCAAGTTTTGTCATTCCGGACATCAGCAAAAGATTGTTGAGAATATTTTCAATCTCGTATACGTTTTCCAATGACTCTTTGGCCACTTCCTTATATTCTTCCGGAGTACGGTCTTTTTGAGCAAAAACTTCCAGATTTCCAGAGATAGCGGCTAAGGGAGTTTTAAATTCATGAGAAACATAATTGATAAAATTCTGCTGTAAGAGTACGTTTTCAGAAATTCTGCCCAACAGTTTATTATACGACTTTATAAGATCTTCAATTTCATCATTGGTATTTGTGGAAGTAATAATTGCCGTAGAAATGTTATTATATTCCACTTTATTGATACGTTCAACAACGTTGGAAATGGGTTTATAAACCACCTTTGAAAGATATCTGCTCAGAAAATAAATTGCAAGCAATCCAATTAACAGTACGGAAAGCATGATAATCGCCAGCCTAAGGATCTGTGATTGAAAAGAATCATTTGAAGATTTTACAAAAACCACAAAATCACCCTGATTATCCGGATAAAAAATTCCATAGTAGAATTGATTATCAGACATAAACTGTATTCCTTTATTATTGCGTACAGCCTGTAAATGGAAAAGTTGTATATTCTTATCGTTCAGATTATGCCCAAAAGTCACTTCATTATTCTGGTTATAGACTGCAACCCTGTTATTCTGAATCAAGTGATTGTATTCTTTTTTGATCTGAGCATGGCGGTCTTTCGGAAGTTCATCTTTTTCGAGATAGTAAATAGCAGAAATAAGAGCTGTATTTCTCAGCTTTTCAAAATAAAAAATCTTGGTACTGTCATAATAGGCAAAGAATATCACCGCAGATGTGATGATAGAAACAATGCCGAAAGAAAGGCTTGAAATAAGGGTAAATCTGTTTCTGAGCGTCATTTTCAGTCTTTGATCAAATATCCGGTTCCTTTCACCGTATGAATAATTTTCTGTTCTGTTTCATCAATCTTGTTACGGACATAGGAAATATAAACATCCACTACATTCGTTGTATTATCAAAATCAATCCCCCATACCTTATGTAAAATCTGAGTTCTGCTCAGTACTTTATTTTTATTCTCCATCAGGAAAGTAAAAAGTTTGTATTCTGTAGGGGAAAATTCTATTTCCTTATCGTTCTGCGTTACTTTGTGAAGATCAGTATCAATCACGATATTTGCACATGATAAATATTGATCTTCCTTCTGATAGCTTAATTTATTTCTTCTCGTTAGCGCTTTAATCCTTGAAATCAGTTCTTCAAAATGGAAAGGTTTTGATAAATAATCATCAGCACCCATATCCAGCATTTTGATTTTATCATCAGGACTGTTCAGGGCGCTTAAAACCAAAATCGGGGTATAATTTCCTTTAAATCTGATAATCTGAGTAAGCTGCATTCCATCCAATCCGGGAAGCATAATATCCATTAAAATGAGATCAAAATCATAGGTATGAAGAAGTTCACGCGCTTTTTCCCCGGAATCTGCAAGGGTAAGATTGTATCCAGCCTCTGAAAGGCCTTTTATCAGGAAATTGCTGATTCTTTGATCATCTTCTACCAACAAAATATTCATCATTTTCTGAAATTTCCCATAAATATAAGTATTCTTGTTCAGAAAGGAAGCCAGAAGAAGGAAGAGGGAACTAACTTCCAACATCCTTCTTCCTTCTTCCAGCCTTTTTTCATAATTTTGGAAGATGGAGATGCTATATTTAATTATTGGGTTGATTGCCGGTGGTATACTTGGCGCCGTTATATTATATTTTGCGCTGAAATCATCAATGGTTTCAAGAAGTGTTTATGATGCGCTGAACACCTTATCTATTAAAACCCAGTCTGATCTCGAAAATTCAAATCTGAAGATTCAGGAACTTCATCAGAATATCAGCAAAGAAAGAGAAGCTAATATACTGCAGCAGGATCTTTTGGACGATCTGAAAAATGAATTTTCTAAAATCTCCGCCGAATATTCGTCTTTAAATATTCAGTTTCAGGAATTAAAACAAATCAATCTGAAACATACTTCTCAGATAGAAACTCATATTCTTGAAAAGCAAACTCTTTTTGCTAAAAACTCTGAGCTTTCTGCCAAAAATGAAGGTCTTCAACAATCTCTTGATACCCAGAAAGAAGAAATTATCAAGATTCAGGAAGATTCTAAACTTCAGTTTGAAAACCTCGCCAATAAAATTTTAGAAGAAAAAACAGAAAAGTTTACTACTTTAAATCAAAATAATTTAAAAAATATCCTTGAGCCTTTTCAGGAGAAAATTGCCGACTTAAAAAACAAGGTCAACGAAGCCTACGAAAAGGAAAATAAAGAACGTTTCTCCCTTGCCGAAAAAGTAAAAGAACTTGCAGAATTAAACCAACAGATCTCTGAAGATGCCAAAAAACTGACCCGCGCTCTGAAAGGAGAAAGCAAAACCCAAGGAAACTGGGGCGAGATGATTCTGGAAAGTATTCTTGAAAAATCAGGATTGGTAAAAGGAAGAGAATATTTCCTGGAACATGAATTACGTGATGAAGATAACAAAGCTTTATTCTCTGAATTTTCCGGAAAGAAAATGCGACCTGATGCTGTTGTAAAATATCCGGATGAAAGAAATGTCATCATTGATTCTAAAGTATCACTGACTGCTTTCACAGAATTGGTAGACGAAACTGACGCCGATATTTATGCTATAAAATTGAGCCAGCACCTGGGATCTATCAAAAATCATATTAATCAATTAAGTCAAAAAGCATACGATGACTATGGGAAATCACTGGATTTCGTAATGATGTTTATTCCTAGTGAACCAGCTTATATTGCTGCGATGCAGGCAGACCAGAATCTTTGGAACTATGCCTACGAAAGAAGAATCCTACTGCTTAATCCAAGCAATCTGATTACTTCTCTTAAACTGATTGCTGATCTTTGGAAACGTGAATACCAAAACCGAAATTCCATAGAAATTGCTGAACGCGGAGCCAGACTTTATGACAAATTTGTAGGATTTGTGGATAACTTAGAGAAAGTTGGAAGAAATCTTGATCAGGCAAAGAATGTATATAATGATGCCTACAAACAGCTTCATACAGGAAATGACAATCTTGTAATACAGACTCAAAAACTGAAGTCATTAGGGATTAAAAACAAAAAAGACCTGCCTCAAAGTCTTATTGACAACAGTAATTTTATTGAGCCATCAGAAAGCTAAAACCTTGCTTTTATGTTTTCATTTGCAGCATATCCATATCCAAAATCCGAATCATTCAAAGAAATCTTTGTTTCTTCTTTGGGAGCCGGAGTATCTGTATATCTGTTTCTGATTATTTTTCAGCCCTTTGGTACAGAAAGCTTTCATCACCCGTATAAATTTTTATTACTTTTCCCTTATTGCATTATTTTTGGAACAGCGTTTTTCATTACCAATCTTTTAACTTCTCGTTTTAGCAGCTGGAATATTGGTACTGAGCTTCTGAAAATAATATTCATTCTGTTTGTTGGATCAATTCTATCCTACTTTTACAATTCATTATTTCTGAGTCATGTACAACTTGACCTTGCTAATTATTTGTATATGTTCCTTTATTCTCTGGCTGTTGGTATTCCAGTTTCTATCATATATATTTTATCGCGGTATATCTATTTAAAGAATATCCATGAAAATACAGCGCAGAGTATTTCTCAACATCTTCCCGTTTCGGATCCTGAACAACAACAAAATTTGTTAAAAATATCAGCTCAGAATACAGAACTTAGCATCAATGAAAAAGATTTTCTTTGCGTTCAGTCCATGGAAAACTACTGTACATTTTACTTTTTAGAGAATAACAGCTTAAAAAAAACAGTAATCAGAATAAGCTTTTCCAATGCTTTACAACAAATCGAAACAACTTCTGTCAAAAAATGCCACCGTTCTTATATTGTTAATCTTAGAAGGGTAAAAAATCTCAAAGGAAATGCTCAGGGCTATAAATTAATTCTCCCTGAAATTGATTTTGAAATTCCCGTTTCAAGAAGTTTTATTCATTCAATTATTCCTCAATTACAACAACTAAATCTGTAAAGTTGTCATTCGTCACTATTACTTGCTACTCATCACATTAACTTGAAAGCATAGATTTTAAACCACATTTTTGCTCAAAAATTAACCAACATGAGTAAAAACATCCGTTTCTTCTTCATCTTTATTTTAGGTTTTACAATCTATTATTTCTCCGATTTTTTCTTTTTTAAAAACATTCAGACGTTCTCAAAAAATCTGTTTCACAACAAAGCAATAGCCCATGTAATTGCTTATTCAGTAACTTTAATTCCATTGATGGCTGCATTAAAAATTCTGTTACACAAAAGAAGCATTTCAGAGCTACTTTCATTAAATAAGTCCATTTTCAAAGGATTTACTTTGGCACTTATTGGAACTCTGCCTATGCTTATCGGATACATGATCCATTTTAAAGCAATCAGTAAAATAAATCTTGAAACACTATTTATTAACACCCTTTCGTCAGCATTTTTTGAAGAGATCATTTTCAGAGCTTTTCTTATCGGAATACTATACAGGTTTACCAGGCTTGGTTTTTTATCCTCGGCCTTATTAGGCTCTTTACTCTTTGCACAGGTTCATTTATATCAAAGTCAGAACATAACAGAACTTACTGAGATATTTGCCATTACATTTCTAGGTTCAATATTCTTTTCCTGGGTATATTTTGAATCTGAATATAACTTATGGACTGCCATCTTCCTTCATTTCTTTATGAATTTGTACTGGGAAATCTTTAATGTATCAGAAAATGTTTCCGGAAACCTCTATGGAAATCTGTATAAACTGATCTCAATTGCAGTCTTGATAGTAGTTATCATCTATTTTAAAAGAAAAAATAAAATCCCGTTTGAAGTAACATGGAAAAGTCTTTTTATCAAAACCAGAGAAGTTCAATCATAAATTTTGCATAATTTTGCAGCATGTTGATAGAAAGTTTTCAAAACGATAAAATAAAAAACGTCACTAAGCTCCTTACTGACAACAGATTCCGTAAAAAATCAAAAGTTTTTGTAGTAGAAGGCCAGCAGGAAAATGAAAGAGCTATGCAGTATGATTTTGAACCGCTGGAGTTCTTTATCTGTGAAAATATCTTTAAGGGAACCCTACCCGAGGGAAAAATCCATCATGTAAGTGAAAAAGTATATGAAAAAATAGCTTACCGAGGAAGTTCTGAAGGAATTATCGGGATCTACCAGGCAAAAGAAACTCCGCTTTCATCATTTATTCCTAAAGAAGATTCTACGATAATTATTGTTGAAGGCATAGAAAAACCGGGAAATCTTGGAGCTATTTTAAGAAGTTGTGAAGCGTTTGGAGTAGATGCACTGATTGTTGCTGACGGAAAAACAGATTTTTACAATCCTAATGTGATCAGATCCAGTGTGGGCTGCCTTTTCGGAATGGAAGTATATCAGGCTGAAAATGAAGAAACATTGGAATTTCTTCAAAAAAACAGTTTCAATATTTACACTACACTTATGGATGAAAGTGCTGAAGATCTTTATAAGAGAGATTTCAGACAGCGTTCAGCAGTATTATTCGGTACTGAACATTCCGGATTGAGTGATTTCTGGATAGGAAAAGGAAAAAACACTTTGATTCCTATGGCCGGAAGTATTGATTCTTTAAATCTGAGCAATGCAGTGGCGATTACCTGCTATGAATCTTTAAAACAAAAGAAAGGATAATAATTTTGGACTTTATCCTATGTAGCTTTTTATAAAATAAGATTGCTTCGCCTTCGGCCCGCAATGGCTAAGCATAAAAAAACCGTCTCACTGAGTGAAACGGTTCTTTTATTGTTAAGCGTATGCTAGAATTATTTCTTAGCAGCGTCTTTTGCAGCATCTTTAGCAGCGTCAGCAGCTCCTTTAGCAGCATCAGCAGCTCCTTTAGCAGCTTCTCCAGCTCCTTTAGCAGCATCTTTAGCAACTTCAGCACCAGCAGCAGTTGTAGCAGCAGCAGCATCTTTAGTAGCTTCTACAGCAGTAGTTGCAGCAGAATCAACAACTTTAGCAGCTGAATCAGAAACTACAGCAGCAGAATCAGCTACAGTAGCAGCAGCAGAATCAGTTGCTCCTTCAGTAGAAGTAGCTTCAGTTTTTTTACAAGCAACTAGAGAGATTGCAGCGATAGCAGCTACGAATAATGACTTTTTCATAATAAATTAAATTTAATTTTGTTAATATTGTTTTATAAAATTTTCTTCTGTTCTGTTATTTGAACAAGACAAAGGTATAGCAGATAGAAAATTTGTTTATGAAAAATAATTGTAATACCTTTGTAAAATAGTTTTACAAAAAAACATAACTGATAATCAACAATTTAATTATTTTTTGAAAAATTGACAGATTTAGATCTATTACACTTTGAGCAGCTAAAAAAGGATGTTCAGGGTCAATACTTAAAAGAACATACCCCTTCGCAGGATGATATATCCAAGTGGAAGGGTATTGATATAATATATTTTCAGGAAGACCTGCGCAAAAAAGCAAAAGGTAACATCAGTGAAAAGTCATTTTATACGTATTTCAAAAGTTCGCCGGTTACCAAATTACCAAGGATAGATATGCTCAATTTACTGAGTATTTATGCGGGTTACGACTCTTGGTATGAGTTTAAGAAACTGCATCTTTTTGCAGGTGAACTGCTTCAGGAAAATGAGAATTTGGAGGAGGAAGAAATCAGTGAATTAGAAAAAACAGTTTCTGAAGCTCCTGAACTTCCAAAAACTGAAAATCAGCCTAAAAAAGTTGAAATCCGCACCCCGGAAAACAATGATTTACAAAAATCAGCTACTGACAATCAACAGATTACACAAAATAAGAGCACTACTCAGGAAATTGAAATTTCATCTGTTCCGCCTAAGAAAAATTTCTTCAAAAAGAACGCCTGGGCATTGGTTACTTCCGTTTTGATTACCATCACTGGTCTTTTAGGATTTAAAGATGTCCTTTTTTCAAAAACTTATAAATATTGTTTCATCGATAAAGACAGAGGAGTTTCCGTGATCAACACTTTAGAAATAATGGTGGTGAAGGAAAATGAATCCCCATTGATGTACAAAATAAAACCTGGTGAGTGTTTTTATTATTCTACTAAGGATAAAAATTTAAAAATGCGCATAAGTGCTCCTTTCTACGAACCTCTGGAAGTCAATAGAAACCTTGAGAATGCACCTGAAGAGGAAAAAATAGAACTAAAGCCGGACGATTACAAGATGGCAGTGTACTATTTCTCAATAAAAGACATCAAAGGAGGAAATCCGGACGAACAGGTTGCTCTTATTAAGCAGAAAAGAAATCAGCTGGAAAATCTGATCAGCAGTAATGCTGTGATCTATCAGGTATATGACAATGATACCTACGGAATAGAAAGACTGGATAAACAGAAATACATCACTCTGGTAACCACTCCTACAACTTCACTGAAAAACCTGAATGTAATAGAAATGAAAAAGGATAACAAAGGAAAGATTGTATCCATTAAATTTAAAATTGCTACCACAAATGAAAAGAATAAGTAATTTTTTAATTTTCACTGTGCTTCTGACATTATTTATTGCCTGTAATAATAAAACCTCAGAGGTAAGTGACCTCGATAAGCTACGAAACAGCAACAATGAAAAGAGTTATCCTGCAGTGCAGATGGACAGCATGCAAGCAATCAACTCAATTACCAAACAGAAGGTTCAGGAACTTTTTGACCTTTCTACTCTTTACCTGTCCGGAAACAGAAATACAGAAATAGATACCGTTATTTATTCACAAATGGAAAGCTATTTCCATAAACCGGATTCTTTGACATTTAAAAGATTACTAAAGGAACTGGATAGCATGAAAGTAAAAACAGCAAAGGTGAGCAATCTGAATGTTTATAAAGAGTTCTATAAAAAAGACACATTGGACTATGCTAAGTTTAATGTAGAGTACTTTGACAATAAGAATAAGTCCCTGGGAAGCTTTGAGAAGAATGCACAGTATATCCTGCTGTCTACTTCCAAGCTCAAAAAGGAATTTAAATTCTACTTTTTGGATTTTTATTCCAAACCGCTTAAGAAAGACAGCACTTCCGTAGGAGTAACCAAATAGTCAACGGGAATATCATTTTCCCAGACATCATCCACATATTCATCGGGGTCAAAATAATTGACTCCGATTTTTTTGGTATCTGTTGAAACGTTCCGGAATAACCCATCATAAAAACCTTTCCCATATCCTACCCTATTTCCTTTTCTGTCACAGTACAGCAATGGCGTAATCACATATTGAAAGTTATTTTCATCCGAATCTTCATTAGAAACAGGCTCAGAAATCCCCCAGCGGCTGGTTTCAAAAACAGTATCTTCAAAAATTTCAATATTAATAAGCTTATCATCTACAATTTTAGGGACATAAACACGGATATTCTTCGCTAAAAAATAGTGAATGAAGATTTGGGTATCAATTTCATTTCTTGCCAGGATCGGGATAAAAACATGTACTTTCTCTCCTTCCTGCGGGTTGAAGTAATGAATGAAATTTTCAAAAATCTTTTCAGATAACAAGAAAGCCTCATCTGGAGACAAGGCTTTTCTTTTTTGGGTATATTTTTTTCTAAGCTCAGCTTTTAGCATAATTATTAAGTTATTTTAACTGAAATAATTTTTACCGGACAAGCTTTTTCAGCTTTATCGTTTATTCCTGATTATGCGTTTTGCACAATTCTGTACAGCTTATCAGATAAACGAACTCTGAATGGAAGTTCGAAAGTGATCTGATCTCCAATTTTTGCTGTTTCACAAGGCCCTCCATTTGCATAGATTTCAGTAATGGTAATTTCCTGTTCTCCGGTTGTAGGACCTGAAATTAATACTTTATCTCCTACTGACAAATCTTTTTGTTCAATTAAGAACTGTGCAATTTTTGATTTTGAGAAATAATGCTCTGCTTTTCCAATCAGTTCTTTTTTAACAGCAATCTTTTGACGGATATTCTTTGTTTCAGCTTTTGCTAAAGGCTTATCTGACAAATCACCTGAATTTTTAAATTTCAGGGCATCAGATTTTCCTTTTCTGAATACTTTATTTCCAACTTGTAACCCTTTTCTTAGCTTCACCTGTTCATCCCAAGGCAGATGTACAATATCCAGACATTCTGTAGAACAGCAGTTTTCCATTGCTGCTTTACATTCATCACATTGGATAAATAAAAGGTGGCATGCATCATTGGCACAGTTGGTATGGTTATCACAAGGTTTTCCACACTGGTGGCATTGTGCAATAATATCGTTTGTAATTCTTTCCCCTAAACGGTGGTCAAATACAAAGTTTTTACCAATAAATTTACTTTCTATTCCTTCTTCTTTAATCTGGCGGGTATACTCAATGATCCCTCCTTCCAATTGGTAAACATTTTTAAAACCCTGATGTTTAAAGTAAGCACTGGCTTTTTCGCAACGGATACCTCCGGTACAGTACATCAAAAGGTTTTTATCTTCTTTAAAGTCTTGTAACTGTTCATTGATAATCGGTAAACTTTCTCTGAAGTTTTCCACATCCGGAGTAATAGCGCCTTCAAAGTGGCCTACTTCACTTTCATAGTGATTTCTGAAATCTACAACGATGGTATTCGGATCTTCAAGTAAACTATTGAACTCCTGAGCTTTTAAGTGAATTCCTTTATTGGTTACATCAAAAGTTTCGTCATTCAAACCATCAGCAACAATTTTATTTCTAACCTTGATTGTTAGTTTTAAAAAAGAATAGTTATCCTGGTCAACAGCGACATTCAAACGGATTCCTTTCATAAAATCATAAACTTCCAGCGTATTTCGAAAAGCCTCAAACTGATCCGCAGGAACACTCATCTGAGCATTGATTCCTTCTTTTGCTACATAAATACGGCCAAGTGCATCCAGTGCATTCCAGGCAATAAATAATTCGTCGCGAAATTTTTTGGGATCTTCAATTTTGGCATACGCATAGAAAGACAAAGTAAGACGGTCTTTACCGGCTTCATCAATAAGTTGAGCTCTTTCTTCTGCGCTTAAGGTGTTATACAGTTGCATGCTATAAACGTTTTAAGTGAGAATAAAATTTTTGCAAAGATAAGAATTTTTGAATTAAGTATCTTTATGACACAAATCACAGGTAATGAATAACGAGTGGATAACATTGAATATTTAGTAATAAATAATGGAAAATAGAGTGTACTTTACACTCTAAAATCTGACATATTTTCTTTAATATTTTTTTAAGCTTTGTTAACTATGACATTAACAATTATGACATAAGATATAAAATGACATAATAGCCGTTAAATTTTAGTTAAAATTGAAACATAGCATACTAATTGCTTACTTATTTAACATTAAATTTGTTTACTCAAAAACATAAAAAAGAAATTAATTAATAAACAAGAAAGATATACAATGAAGAGTACTTTAAAAAAACTATTACCATTTGCAGTAGTAGGAGTAATTTCCGGAGCTACTACCGTTGGAGCCATACAATATTTAGGACACAACTCCAACAATGGAGATCAATCTTATTTCACAACTTCAGCACCTAATACTTCATTTGCAGGAATGAATACGGGAGCAGTAGGTGACGATTTTGTGAAAGCAGCCAAAACAACTGTTCCGGCTGTAGTTACTATTAAAAATTACCAAAGCAGAACAGCAAGCAGAGCTTCAGAACAGGATCTGTTCGACTTTTTCTTCGGAGATCCTTTCGGGGGAAGAGGCCAGGGCCAGCAGAGACAGAAGCAGCAACAGGCTCCTGACAATATGCCATCGGGAATGGGTTCAGGGGTAATCATCTCTCCGGACGGTTACATTATTTCCAACAACCACGTGGTAGCAGGTGCCAATAAGCTGGAAGTGGTATTAAGCAACAAAAAATCATATATCGCTACTCTTGTAGGAACGGATCCCAATACAGATATATCTCTCTTAAAAATTGAAGAAAAAGGTCTTCCTTATTTAAATTTTGCGAATTCTGATAATATTGATGTGGGACAATGGGTACTTGCAGTAGGAAATCCACTTGGATTAAACTCTACGGTAACAGCAGGTATTGTTTCTGCTAAAGGAAGAGGTATCGGAATTCTAAGCAGCCAGGGAAAAGCAGCTAATCCTATTGAAAGCTTTATCCAGACGGATGCTGCGATCAACCCGGGTAACTCAGGAGGAGCTTTGGTGAATACTAATGGAGAGCTAATCGGGATCAACTCTGCAATCCAGTCTACTACAGGATATTATCAGGGATATGGTTTTGCTGTTCCTTCTAACTTAGCCAGAAAAATTGTTGAGGATATCAAGAAATTCGGAATTGTACAGAGAGGATTCTTAGGAGTTCAGTCTTTAGATCTTTCAAATGATCAATTGGTAACTTCCTACAATCAGCAATATAAAACCAACTTAAAAATAGGGTCTGGAATCTATATTACAGGGTTTGGTGAGAACAGTGGTGCAGAAGATGCAGGTCTGAAAAAAGGAGATATTATCACAAAAGTAGACAGCTACGATATCACTGACTTTGCAGATCTCTCTATGTCAATTGGAAGCAAACGTCCGGGTGATAAAGTACAGGTAACATATTTAAGAAACGGTAAAGAAGGTACTACTACAGTAACGCTTAGAGACCAGAAAGGAGGTACTTCTACGAGAACTAAAGCTGACCTGAGCGTAACTGAAAAGATTGGATCAGAATTCCAAAGCATTGATGACAGAACGAAGGCATATTACGGCTTAAATAGCGGTGTGGTTGCTAAAAATGTTATTGAAGGAAGCGAAATGGCTAAAGCAGGAATTGTAGACGGTTATATCATCACTGAAATCAATGGTAAGCCTGTAAATTCACAGAAAGATGTGGAAAGTTTACTGAATAAATTCTCAGGAACCGCACAAATAAAATACATGGACGATTACGGAAGAAATTACCAGAGAGGATTCAAAATGCCTTAATTAACTTTTTTGATTTACCATTAAAAAATTAACCATTCTTACTTAAGAATGGTTTTTTTATGAAAAAAACAAAGAGTTTTAATCCAAAATAGAAACCTATATAAAAAACACATAAAGGCCTGATGATTTATTTTTTTATAAATTTGGAAAAACCAAAATGTATGAAAAAAGCTACCTATAAGGATAGAGAAAAGGTCGTCAATATTTTATGCCAGGCTTTCATAAATGTTCTTATCCCTAATTCTATCAATTTTGTCATAAAGAATTCAGGCAACAGATATAAGAGATTGAGAGCATTAATGGAATTTCAATTTGATTTATCAATGCTAAATGGAAGCATATTTCTTAGTGACGATCATAAAGCATGCATTTTATACTTAGACAAATTCCAAATCAGTTTAAAAAAAATATGGCTTGAAATAAAATTGTTGTTCAAATGTATTGGATTTGAAAATACGTTTAAAATTTTAAAACGAGAAAAACTTTTAGCAATGTTTCATCCAGAAGAAGAATTTGTTCATTTATGGTTAATGGCTGTAGTTCCTGGTGAACAAGGAAAAGGAATTGGAACAAAACTTTTAAAGGAATCTATGAGTAAATATGAGAATGAACTCATATATGTTGAAACAACAACATTAGAAAATAGAACCTTTTATCAACAAAATGGATTTACCATTTTCCATGAAACTTTTGAGTTGTCTTACCCTCTTTACTTTTTGAAATATGTTTAATACAGAAATCTATTCCGCAACATTTATTTATATTATAATATTCTCCTTAAATACTCAACCTTATATCCTAAATAAAAACGCTGCAGAGATCTGCAGCGTTTTTTTATTATTTATTTAGGCTTATTCATTTTTTCAGCAATTCTTTTCTGCTTGTTCCGCTCATAAATAACTTCTACAATCTTACCCCCAATCCAGGAAAACGGAAAGAATGTAAGAAAAATAGAGATCTTATAAAATGTAGGATGGTAAGGAAATATAATTACATCCAGCATAGCGATAAAGAGCATAATAAAACCGATCAGAATAGCATAAGCTACTTTAGCGTATTTAACAATGATAGCCGTTGCAACACCTCCAATAGTAGTTCCCAATCCGGAAATAAACAACAGGAAGCCAAAAAATGCCTGATCATCTTTCATACTGAAAAGAAACCTCTGCCAGTGCTCAAACGGAGCAAAAGCCTCAAAAGTAACCCATTGCGGAAAAACCCTTATACCAAGAGTAATAATAAGCCCTGCAATACCAAGACCTACCAGAACCGCAATTGTATTTCTTATAAAATTCATTAATCCTGATGTGCGATCATAGAAATTTCGATATCCACATTTTTAGGCAGGCAAGAAACCTGTACTGTTTCACGGGCAGGATAGCTTTCTGAATCTAAGTAAGAAGCATAGATATCATTCATTACAGCAAAATCATCCATACTCTTAAGGAAGATGGTAGCTTTTACAACGTTTTTGAAAGTCATTCCGGCTTCAGTAAGAATGGCTTCAAGGTTTTTCATTACCTGGTGTGTTTCTTTTTCAATTCCTTCTACCAATTTACCAGTTGCAGGATCTACAGGAATCTGTCCGGAGATATACAAAACTCCGTTTGCCATATTAGCTTGTGAATAAGGGCCGATAGCTGCAGGTGCATTAACTGTGTTGATGATTTGTTTCATAGCGGATATTTATTTTTTTCTATGGTCATATGTCATCACTTTTGCCGGTAAGAAAATTCTGCCAGCAGTGATTTCATTAGAATTTATTTTGATTGCAAATATAAAATTTATATTCACAAATGCCAATCTGATATTAGAAAGGTGCATTAGGCTGGGTAAAGCTTCTGTCTTTGTACTTCAGTGCGTCACTTAAGATATTGGCTTTTATACCAATAAAGAAGTCATACACTTTATACTGTCCGAAAGGAACCCAATTGAAATTGATTGTAAAACTTCGCTGATCTCTTGAGAAACCAATTCTTGTATATGCCAATTCCTTAGTCACCATATCATAATGCGTACTTCCGTTGATATTCCAGAAAGGAGTCAGCTTGATGCTCCCATCTAATCCTATAGATGCAATTTTATTGGCAAATCTGCTCAGGCCTTTTGAGTAAGCATAGTTCGCACTGATGTTTAAAGTCCATGCCTGATCAAAATGAGCATAATGATCATCATCAAAATAATAATTTTCATTTCGGACTTCTCCTTTTGAGGAATATTTTTTAGCATAATCGGTCTTCTCTCCAAAAATCTCGCTGCTCAAAGGATAAGATAACTGAACATTGAATCCCTGTACACTGAAGTGCCCGAACTGCTCTGTTCTTACTCCTGAATCCTGACCTGAAGAGAAATCTATTTTATAAGGTTCCAGTGCAAGACTGGTATTCACCGTAAGTTTATTATTGAAGAATGAAGACTGTCCGTTGATTGAAAATACAGACCAAGGGTGATCATTAGCTGCAAAGTTGTAGCTTCCTGAAAGGTTTAAAGATTCAAATATCTTGATTTTTTTCACCCCTGTAGAATCACTCTTAGACTTTACTTTCATCTCGATATTGTTACCGATATTGAAACCTAAAGCACCCTGCATTCCGCTTGACGGGCTTCCTATGATTCCTTTTTCGAAAATAGAATAAGGAGTCAACGCTCCGGTTGCATTGTAATAATTTCTGTAATATCCGAAATTAGGACTTGAGAAATCAGGAGAATATGTGAAGCTTACACTTGGGGTCATCATATGTCTTACCGCTTCTACGGCAGATCCTTTTTTGAATTTCATCATCCCGAAAAGTGTGGTCTGAAGACTGGCAGAAGTAGAGAATGTAGAATATCCTGAGAAGTTTTTATTGATCTCATCCACTGTTACATTCTTTACCGGATCATAATATCTATTAAGCGTTTTCGTAGTCAAAGCATTATCGATATTGGCGCTTAAACTGAACGTGAAATATTTTGCCACTGTGGTATTGGTAGCCAATGCGATATTATTTTTAAGACCCGTCTGCATTTTGTCCCACATTTCTTTTTTAAACAGCTCGTTCTCCTGAGTATTCACAAAATTGGTAAGGTTGAAACCTGTATTCACTGTAATATTTTCAAGAAGCCCCTGTCTTATTCCTGTTCTTGATTTAAACAGGTAAAACTGGTTAATCGCTACGTTCATTTGTGGAAGACGAAGGTCTGCCAATCCCGTTGCAAAGTTTTGTGAATAAGAAGCCGTTCCTGTAATGGTTGCCGGAAGTTTCAGAAATCTTTTGGTAAGGGTTACCGTAGAGTTCTGCTGGGTATTCAATACATTCTGGTTGAAAATATAGTTATTGTTAAGCGGGTTGTTATAAAACTTTGTACTTACGATGTCCACAGAAGCACTGAATGTAAGGAAAGGATTGGCTTTAGAATCCTGAGAGTGGGTCCAGTTAATTCTATAAGTACTGTTCTTGGTATAGTCATCCAAACCTTTAATACCTCTTACCATGGTTCCTACATCTGCTGTAAAGTTTCCAGAGTAACGGTACTTCTTCTGATAATTCACCTGAGGACGTAAATTCCAGCTTCCTTTTGTATAAATATCTGCTAAAACCTTAACGTCAAAGTGTTCTCCTATTGGCTGGTAATATCCTATTCCATTAAGGAAAAAACCTACATCTTCTCTTTCTCCGAAACTAGGAATCAGGATACCGGCTGCTCTTTTATCTGAAAACGGTAAAATGGCAAACGGAAGATAAAGAGGCGTAGGAACCTGCTCAATAAACATCTGGATAGGTCCTGTAACGATTTGGGATTTTGTTTTGGTTTTAATCAGCTTAATATTATAAGCTCTCATAAAATAATCCGCAGCTGTATCTTTTTTCTTAATGAAATAATCATCCGTTGTATAATCCGCTTTTCTCATCGCGAATACGGAGTCGTTATATTTTTTGGTCTTCTGAGCTATAATTACCCCTTCACTTTCTTCTGTTCTTGCATTGAAAGCAATCGCCTGTTTGGTTTTTGTGTTATAGCTGAATTCGTTGGTTTCGTATTTTTTTCCAGCCTGGGTGGTAATTACAGGTTCAATGATTTTTCCTAAGGAATCTTGTTTTCCTCTGGCATAAATCAGATTTTTATTATCATCTATTGAAATATAGTCTGCATCAATCTGCATATCCTGATACTTCACCTGTGCATTTTTGTTCAGAAAAGTCATCTTTTTGGGAATGTCTCTTCTCTGATCATCAGCTTTTGTGCGAAGAATATCATCCAAAGTTTCTTTTTTTACAACTATGGTATCCTTTTTGGAAATAGTATCATTAACCGCATTTTTAGGCAATTTTTCAGGAGTTTTCTGTGCTAAAAAATTGTTAAAAATTAGGATAATTAAAATTTGTAATATATTTTTGAGGACGGTTTTGGCCAATTTTATTATATATAATTAAGGCCCAAAATTAATATAATTTTTATAACTGTAAGATGCACAAACAAAATTTTAAAATAATTTTATCATTTCTCCTTATCCTTACCAGCAACTTTATTTTCTCTCAGAAGAAGTTTACTATCGTTCTGGATGCGGGACACGGAGGAAGTGATCATGGAGCCAACAGGACTTATTCCGACATTGGAAGAGTGGCAGAAAAAGACATTACACTTGCTATTACGTTAAAAGTAGGCGCAATGTTAGAGAAAAACAGAGATTTCAAAGTTATATATACCCGTAAAATTGACGAGTATCCTTCTCTATCTGACAGAACCAATCTGGCGAACAGGAGTAAAGCAGATCTTTTCGTATCAATTCACTGTAATTCTTCTCAAAGACCTACGGCCTATGGTACAGAAACTTATGTACAGGGACCTAACCAGAATAACGAAAATCTTGAGGTAGCCAAAAGGGAAAATGACGTAATCTTCCTGGATGAAAAAGATAAACAGACCTTCGGTTCTTATAATCCCGATTCTCCTGAATCATTGATTGCATTAAAACTTCAGCAGAGCAAATATCTGGAGTCCAGTCTTCTTTTGGGCGGATTAGTAGAAGATAACTTTGTGAATAAAGATAAACGTTCCTCAAGAGGTGTTTTCCAAAAGAACCTTCACGTTCTCCGTATGAATGCCATGCCATCTGTACTAATAGAAACTGGTTTCATCAATCATCCTGAAGAAAGTCACTACATCGCTTCGGACAAGGGGCAGACTGAAATTGCGGAAAGTATTTACAACGCTATTATTGATTATAAAAAAGCAGTTGACAGAAAATCAGGAGGTTCTATCTCAGTCAGAAAGCCGGAACCGGAAAAACCTGCAGAAGTTCCTTTGAAAAATGATTTCAGGATTCTATTGATGAGTTCGCCTACGAAATACAATGAAAATGATCCTGCTCTGAAAGGATTGAATTACATTCTTACTCTTAAAGAGAACGGACAATACAAATATTACTATGCTGTAACAAATATGTCCTCCGTAAAAGATATTAATCTTAAAACAGCGAAGGATGCAGGATTTAGAAATGCTTTTGCCGTAGGATTTATGCCAAATCAAAGGATTAACATGGGTTATTATACGATAGAAGTATATACCGGAGATAAACTGAACGGCAATTCTTACATCCTTCAGAACCTGAAAGATGTAGAAAGAGAGAAAGACAATGGCGTTTTTTATTATACCTATGGAAAAGTATACACACTGGAAGATGCAGCAAAACTTCAAAAGGAACTTGAAGCTAAAGGTGTCAAAAACACAGTGATACAAAAAGTGTATAAATAATTAAAAAAAATAATTTTGAAGTTAAAGAGTTAATTATTACTTTTGCAACCTCAAAATTTGGCCTATTCGTCTAGTGGTCAGGACTCAAGATTTTCATTCTTGCAACAGGGGTTCGATTCCCCTATAGGCTACAAACTTACAAACCTTTAACGGCTCCGTTAAAGGTTTTTTTACGGGTTATTTTTTCACCTTATTGTACTTTTAAAGCCAGCTTGGATATTTTCTGAAAACTCTGTTAAAGTTAATTTTCTTCGGATTTTTATAGTATCCTGAAAAAATTGTTAGGAATTGCAACATTCTAACAACTTGAAAATTACTATCATTATAATATAGAACGTTTACTTTTATTGTAAAAATTCATTCCATTTATGTTATATGTCACAAAAGCATTATATTTGCAAAAAATTTAGCCATGGTTGGTCACTCAAATATGGCAGCACTGATGAAAAATAATATTGATAAATCATTGTTTGTAGTTTTCTACAGGCTACCAAATTTTATATCATGCCGGATTTAAAAATACAAGAAGCGAAATTGCTTTTTAAGAAAATCCACTCTAACCCAAAAAGTTATGATTTACAAATCAATGAAGACGGGATTACAGGCAGAGATGATAAAATCAGTTTCAGACTTTACAGGGCTGGAGAAAGGGTTGCTTTTGAGGTAACAATTGACGGTCTCACTTTCACCAACACCACTGGAGAATGGAACAATGCATTGATCATGCTGGGAAATACGATCAAAAAATTAGAAAAAGAACAAGAAAATTTAAAAATAGAACAAGCAATAAATAAACTAAGAAAGTACCTTTCAGAAGAAAATTAAAATTTTTGAAAATAAATTTGGTAGTTTTAAAAAAAGTTTATAGTTTTGCACTCACATTTAAACGATATGGCAAATCATAAATCAGCACTAAAGAGAATCAGACAAAACGAAACTAGAAGACTTCGTAACAGATATTACCACAAGACTGCTAGAACAGCTTTAAAAGCTTTAAGAAATGAAGAGAACAAAGCTGCTGCTACAGAACAACTGCCAAAAGTTATCGCTTTATTGGATAAATTAGCTAAGAAAAATATTATCCACAAGAACAAAGCGGCTAACTTGAAAAGCAAATTGACAAAGCACGTTAATAAATTAGCGTAAAAATATAGCTGGCCCGTTCGTCTATCGGTTAGGACCTCAGATTTTCATTCTGGTAAGAGGGGTTCGATTCCCCTACGGGCTACTTACATCTTATAAGACCACTGTAACCACGGTGGTTTTATAAAGATCACAGTAGAAAAAGCTATATTAAAATAAATCTAACCGGCCCGTTCGTCTATCGGTTAGGACCTCAGATTTTCATTCTGGTAAGAGGGGTTCGATTCCCCTACGGGCTACAAGATTAAGAGTTGATACTTATAAAAACAAAAACTAACACATTACTTCGGTAGTGAAAGATAGAGGGCCCGTTCGTCTATCGGTTAGGACCTCAGATTTTCATTCTGGTAAGAGGGGTTCGATTCCCCTACGGGCTACAAAAGGACTTTTTCGGAAGTCCTTTTTTCGTTTTTATACCTACATTCAGACAATCTTTACCTTGCAGTATTTTATTTATTTGATCACCAGATCTCATGAATTACCATGCTACCCTATTATTTTGGGAATCCTTTATTGAATTATACCCAACAATATCAACAACAGATGCTCTTCAATTTCTGTATCTGCCTCTTATACAATCCAAACAATCAATAGTCTTTATCATCCGATAACAGAGTTATATTAAATTTCATTAAAAATATCACCAATAATGGAAATATTATTTTTTACTTGATCTATTAATCCTTAAATTTGGCTAAAACTATTCACAATAAAATAAATAACATGAAATTTAATTTACTTTTGGGAAAACAATTCTCTTTTAAAGCCGGATTAATGGCTTTATTTCTATTTTCAGCCACCACATTATCTTTTGCACAAAACAGAATTTATGCACACGCTCAAAGCTCAGGTGTATTTGGAGTAGCATGCCTGGGATGCCGTATAGATAATCCTTTGAATGCAGTTGGGTATAATGAGGATGACTATTCAACAATGGTATTGGGAACAGTCTTATTAGGAGGAATTCAACAAACTCTGATTTTTCCTGACCTAAGATCAGACACAAGGCTGGTTGTAGGAATCGGAACAGACAACATTCCATTATCTGTACAGTTATTAAGCGGAGTAACTCTTGAAACTATGAATGGCGGAACTTCTAATGAAGACCGCAGAACAATAGATATAAGTCTTCTTAAGCTGGGGGCAACACCCAACAGAGGAACAGTAGAATTCAAGCCGACAAAACCTTATGACGGAATAAGAATAGGCTTAACGGGAGGTGTATTAAGTCTTGGCGGCGGATTCAGAATTTATTATGCTTATCAGGATCCATTGATCAGCATTATGGCTCACAGCCAAAACGGGCAGGTTACTCTTGGAGGAAATATTCCGGTAGAAGGCTCAGAAGTCACGCTGTTCAATACTTCCGGAAAAGAAGTATATCGCTCTACACTAAAATCAAACACTTTTGAGCCAAGACAGTCTGAAGGTGTTTATATTATGAATGTACAAACTAAAGAAGGAAAAATATATTCCAGAAAAATTTTAATTAAATAATTCAATAAACAATACAATAAGTGCGGCAGACTTTTAAGCTGTCGTATTTTTTGTATTCATTTTCAATGAAATATAAAAACCAATTCATTAAGTAAAAATAAATTCATAATTACAAATATCAATAAATCATTAACAAATCACATAAATATGAAATAAAATAATCAACATAATCATTTTATTTATAAATTTACAAAAAAGCTAAAACCCAAAATTTTTCTACATATGAAAACTTATTTATTACTTGGCCAACGCACAATGAAAGCTGCAGTTTTGGCATCGTTCCTATTTTTAACAAGCACAATATCTTTTGCACAGATTGTGAAAACCTATGCAAGCAGCCAAACCAATCAGGTATTGGGAGTATGTTTAGGCTGCGGAGTATTGAACCCTCAAAATGCGGTAGGAAGTAACGAAACCGACTACTCTACAATCCAGGTTTCAGTAGGCCTTTTGGCAAGAACAGAACAGACATTGATCTTCCCAACGACCAATATCGCAAACAACACCAATAAACTGGTAATTGGAATTGGTTCAAATGGTACTCCACTATCTGCTCAGGTATTGGGAGGTGTAACGATTGAAACATTTAACGGAAATGTTTCCAACAACGATTACCAAAATCTTACCAATAAGCTGCTCAACATTGGAGCTGGAGATCCAAGCTTAGGTGAGATTGAGCTTACCATGAATATTCCTTTTGACCGTGTCAAAATCAATGTGAATTCAGGATTATTGAATATTGGTGGAGAACTTAGAGTATATTATGCTTATCAGTACAAAGATCCACACATCAATTTCATGGCTCACAGTGAGAATGGACAGTTTACCCTTGACAAAAATATTTCTGCACAAGGTTCGGAGGTTAGTCTAACCAATACTTCAGGAAAAGAGGTATTCCGTTCTAAACTGACATCAAATACATTTGAAACAAAACAGCCACAAGGAGTATATATTATGACCCTTCAAACGAAAGAAGGAAAAACATACTCTAAAAAGGTAATTATCAAATAACAAAGATCCGTAACAGATCAAACCCGGCAAGCTTTTCAAGCTTGCCGGGTTTTTTATACGAATAATGTATACTATTCTTCATGATCAATAGGGTTTCATCATCTCATTAAAAAACCCTGACCAGTTTCGGTCAGGGTTATATTAACAAGATTTACTATCTGGAATAGTATTAGTTTTTGATCAGTTTTTGCTGATATACTGCTTTATCTGTTACAGCTTTTAAAATATAAATACCTTTTGGAAGCGCACTTACATTCATCTGGCCGTTGTTAAATTGTGCATTGACAACTCTCCCTGAAGCATCATAAACAGTAACACTCTGGATTTTCTCCTGAGTTTTAATGGTAAGAATATCAGTTACCGGATTCGGATAAATGCTGAATTCAAGTTTCTTAACTTCAGCAGTTGCTAAAGTTGAAGCAGTACTGTTTACAGTAAGTGTTTTTTCTACCAATTTACCATTTGAATTAAAGCTGATCATGATATCAGAAGTTCCTGAAACAAGCGGTGTCAACACCAGCTCATCATTATCATTAATCACTGCTGAAACTACCGTAGGATTACTGTTTGATTTTATAGACTTCACCACAGATACCGCCATATTATCAGCATCGGAAACTATTGTTTTCAAATCAATTGTAGTGATATTTCCTGCTGTAACCTGTGAAGGTAAAACGCTGCTCACAACCGGAGCCGAATTATTGGTAAATACAGTCAATGCAGGGAACCAATAGTAATCATTCAAAGTTTTTGTACTGGTAAGAGTTCCGCTCATATTATAAGTATGGATCCAGTTCTTCTGATAGTGTGCACCGTATCCGCTTTCTGTAGTGTTCAGAACAAGTTCACCGGTAACAGGATTTACACGAAGTGCCGCACCATAAGGAATTTGCTTAAATTGTCCTGTCTGCCCCGGAATTGCTGCAAAGTTTTCGTTGAATGTTTTCGTTGTAACATCAAATCTTACAATCTGTGTTCCTGAGCTCCAGCTGCTGATTGAATTGATCCAGTATAAAGCATTCTCTTTATTACTTGCTGAAAATTTACCGGCATTCCATGCTCCCCAGTCTCCAATGTACTTCGTTGTTGGAATATTGTAAACCTGTGTGGCAAAAGTAGTAGGATTGATGCTGATCAGCTTCTGATCCTGAATTCCCCATACACTTCCGTCTTTAGCCTGAGCAACAGAATAGAAACCACCGGCAATAGTACTCACTACCGTATCTGTATTAGGATTAATTACTAAAATTCCTACCCCTTGCTTCACGGCAAATACATATTGTGATGTACGGATCATGTTTCCAATCTGACCACTACCCCCAGTTCCGGTAATTAAAGAACCTACCTGTAAATTATCAATATTGAAAGTAACAATTCCTGTAGAAGTACCAATATATCCTTTATGTTCATTCACTCCTACGAATGATCTTCCATCACCACCTCCGATATTATTAAATCCTGCAATTTTCTGCATGGTCTGTGCATTGGCTACAACCAATCTTCCTCCCGGAGTATACTGAGTATCTCCTCCGTCGGCAGCCTGCTTGGATACAAAATAGAATTTATCTCCATAGATTGTTCCGTATTGGGTAGTCGCACCAAAAGCCTGGTTATTATTTGCGTTACTGTATACACGGTAATTGATCTGTCCATTGTTGTCAATAAAGTTTACAGAGCCATTGGTATGCCCAAACCATTCTTCGTTCACCATGAAATATCCATTGGTAAAATTATTGGAAGCAACATATGGGGAAACAGGGGTAAGCGTAGATGAAATTGGAGTAGTATTAAAGCCTGGATTAAAGTTCCAGACATCCCATGAACCGTTTTCCAATGCACGTGAAGAAGCTCCAACACTGGAATATCCAAAATCTGCATCTGTAGGGTTCTTTACCCAATAAGCCCAATATCCGTTAACCGTCCAGCCAGACTGCCAGTGATCATTAGCAGCATCTACAATGGTATAGCTGTCAAAATCATAAGCTGTTGTATTGACAAAACCATTCACCGGATATAACGGATAAGTGGTATTTCCACTTTTGATCAATGCATTGGTACCCTGACCATTGATATCAAAACCTATTCCACCAACCGCTGATCCAAATTGTGTTCCTTGATACAGCAATGTGTATAATCTGTGGTCTGCTTTAGCAATAGCTTTAAGCATATCTTCTCCTGTAGCATTCCCATCCCATTTGAATCCCCAAACCATCGCATCAGGGTTTTTACTGTCATTCCATTGTACTACAAAAGCAGCCTGATTGGCTCCCGATCCCACCCAATACTGAATATCAGAAAAACTGATCGTTGTCGTATTAAGATTGCTGATCCCTGAAATATCATTCCTGGGTACGCCCTGAACTTTTATCTGTGCATTTGATAAGCATGCAAACAGAAAAAGCATCGTAAAAAGATAAAACTTTTTCATTTTTTATTAATTTAAATAGATTGAATTGTTATTTGAAATGTAAATCGTAGGCTCCTGCAACTTCTGTAGAAACCTCTCCCAGCCAGCCAGCTTCCTGATTGACTCCTGTATATATTTTCATAAAATCAACACCGGGAAGTTTTACGTATTTCCCGCTTCTGTCTACCGCCCAGGAAATATCAATGTTTGAAGCATCATCATTATTCGGGGCATTATCAGCATATCCGAAATCATATGATTTTCCTACCCAATAAGATCCGTCACCGTTCTGATCATGGAAATTGTTCGCCAGGCGTGTTCCAGAAAAACCGTAAGAACTATCTGTAAACCACAAAGGATAGTAGCTCTGTGCATGAAAAGTATTTTTTGTTTTAAAGCCCTGGTTTCCAAGGTTGTCATTCCACTTGATATATTCTACATCGGTTTGCCAGAATTCAGTTCCTGCCACAGGTGTTTTATTTTCATCAGGCTTATGATAAGTGATGCTGTAATCTTTTACGGTTGTATTTTTGAAATATTCGCTGCCTGCAATTTCATACCATTCATCATTATCAGGTTTTCCGTTTTTGTTTCTGTCATAGGCTACCATAATAATTCCCGGTTCACAGGATCCTGAACGTTGATCCGCGGCATCATTTCCAAAGAAAGCATTTCCCAGTACTTTAAAATCACGTCCATTCAGGTTCGGAATAGTATGGTCAAAACCGAAAACAACATATCCTCCATATCCTCCCAGGCTGATCATGGTAGAATTACCTCCCACCAAAGATTCGTTTGCTTTCTGAAGCATATTTGCAGCTGTATTTCCAGGTAAATATTCCGGAATTTCATTCATGAACTGTCCTACAGCGGGGCGGAATTCTAATACTTTCGCAATATATTTACTATAAGGTGTTTTTTCTTTGGTAACGATTATTTTAGAATGATAAACCTGTTCGTTTCCTTTATGGTTAATCTTCAGAGTTAAAGGATAAGCATCTGCATCGGGACTGATAAATTCAAGCTCTGAGTTTTGAGAGATAATAGAGTCATTGATACTCCACGTAACTGAACCTGAAGCATTGGTAGGAATACTCAAAACCTTTAACCGTTCAATGGTATAGGAATCGTCAAGACCGTTGAATGTAAATTCATCTTCATCATCATGTTTACAGGCTATCACTCCTATCAGGAGACATGATAAAAACCCGGTTTTTAAATAAGTAAAGGTATTTTTGTTCATTTCTTAAAGTTTGGTTATTTGTATAAAAAGGTGAAGTGAGCCGGGATATTTCCGCCCTCTGTTTTCCATTTAAAGTGTCCGTTTTTATCAAAGCAGTACACAAATCCCATGGATACGTAATTTCTGGCATCTGTCATGTAGATATCTTCTGTGATTGGGTTTACAGCAATTCCGTAAGGTGTTTTAATGGCTGTTTCGTATTCTTTGTCGAAAATCCTGTTCGCAATGATTTGTTCTGTTTTCACATCAATAATTCCAAAACTCTTTTTATAGCTGTGGGTATTGTAATTGAATTCATTGCCGTAGAAATAAAGTTTGTCATTAACGATTGTCATTTCACTTACAGCAAGGTGGAAATCTTTTTTAACCATTCCCGTTGCTGCATCTATAAGGTATAAACTGGAAGGAACATTATAGTAATCTCCTCTTGAACTCACATACAGATCACCATAATTGTCTTTTTTAATGTGGTGAAGATTGATCGCAACATTTATTTTTTTAAGTTCTGTGAAAGTGTTCAGATCAATTACGGAAACAGTATTATCGTAATCGGGAGCTTTATATCCTCCGGAATTGGCCACAAATAATGTATTCCCTACAATTTCCATTTCTTCAGGCTGATATCCCACTACCACTTCACGCTGAATGGAAAGAGAAGCTGTGTCAATTTCCGCTACTTTTCCTTTTGGTGCTTTTGGGTTTATTGCTACAGGACCGGCATAACTGCTGGCATAAGCTTTCCCGTCTTTGAAGGCCAAATATCTGCAGTTTTGCAAAGGAATAGAAGTAATACGCTTTGCTGTTTTTGCGTCCAATACTTCAATTTTATTGGAAACATTGACAACGATGTACAGCTTGCTGCCGTAGACTTTAATATCATTTCCTACATCTCCCAGCTCTTTCACCACATTCGGGTTAATCTCAGCGTAAATATTCCGGTAATAGGTTCCTTTGGTATAATCAAAAAAGTCCAGCGTACATTTGTTGCTTCCCATATTTCCTTCATTCAGCATATAGAAACCTTTTATTGCCGTATTTTCTGATGGAAGTCCTTCTACTACTTCCTGGCGGACAATGATATCATCTGTACGGCATGAAGTAAGAAAAGCTAATACAAGAAATAAAAAATAAAAGTTTAGTTTTCTCATAGGGTGAAGTTTAGAATAAGTTTAAAGTTTCTTCCGGGCATCGGATAATTGATTACTACGTCATAGTATTGATTGAAGATATTATTCATCTCCAGGCTTACTTTAAATTGATGATTGGCCCAGTTGAATTTTTTCTGAACAGACAGATCATGAGTATACCAGGGCTGTACATAATTGTATTGAATGTTGTCCTGATTCACATCATACCTTTCTCCAACGTACATCGCGCTGTAATTGAAGCTCCAGTCTTTATAATCTGCCATCAGACTGAAAGACCCGCTATGCCAGGGCGTATAGGGAATCTGATTACGATAAAAAGTATCCTCCGGGTCAGTCATATCTCTTGCACTTTGATAGGTATAAGAAAGCAGCGGTCTGAGGGTTACTTTTCCCAGCTGAAGTTCTGTCTGCACATTCACGTCAGCACCTATGATTTCAACCATTCCAAGGTTCATCATCAGCCAGCGGAACATGCTTCCGTTTGGAGCTGCTACAATTTTATCCTGTACTTTGTTGTAGTAACCGTCTACTTTAGCATAAAAGGTCTTAAAGAGACGGTTGTTATAATTCTTCTGATAGGTAAATCCTACATCATACTGATTAGTAAACTCCGGTTTCAGGTAAGTATTGCCGATATTGGTATAATATAAATCATTGAAGGTTGGAAGTCGGAAAATCCTTTTATAGAAAGCTCTGAGGGTAAGCTCAGGAATTTTTTCAGGCTGATAGCTCATAAATACGGCAGGTGTCCATTCTCTGGCATCTCCCGGTCTTTTGTTTTTTCTTACTTCTTCAAAAGTAAAAGTTCCTAAAAGGCTACCCAGGATTTTGAATCTGTTCCATTGATATGTTGTTGCCAATGCTACCAATGTGGTGTAACGTGTAGGATAAGAAAAGTTATCCAGATTGGCATCCAGATTATTGTACTGAAAATCTCCACTCAGGCTGACATCCCAATTGGGAGTAATAGAATAGATATTGGATGAAGAAAGATAGAGCTCTCGTTGGATATAAGTATTATCAGTATGAATAATGGATTGCGAACGAACCGTGTCCATAAAATGGGTATAATCGTAAGCGAATTTTGCTTTCAATTGGGTTTCAAACTTGGGAAACAGTTTTTTTCTCAGATTGGCCTGTACAAAATAATTTTCATCAGAAAGTCTCGCTCCTCTTCCTCCGAACCGACCATTCACAATAGGTGCCGGCATTCCACGGTCTGAAATATAACCATAACCACGGATATTCCAGCTTCCGTTATTTAAAGTTCCGTTGAAAGACGTTTCAAAACGCTTTGCTTTGATATCTGAATCCTGTCTCTTAGCAATGGTATCATAAGCCTGCTGGCCGTCAGGATATTTCTTGGCATATCGAAATCTGTAAATTCCGTCACTCTGCATAAATTCTCCACTGAAGCTGGCGGAAATTCTGTCTGAAATTTTCTGTTCCAATCGGAATGACGGATTAAAAAGATCAATGGAGGCACTTTTTGCTCTTATAACGAGATTGGTTTTTCTTGTTCCTTTAAATACAGGTGTTTTTGGCTGTAAATAGATAGATCCCGAAGACCCGAAGTCTTTTGCCGGTTGAAAAATCTCACTTTTCTGTCCGTTGTATAATGATATTTCTTCCAGATCGTCCAAAGAATATCTTCCCAGGTCAACAAGCCCGTTTTGGGCATTTCCCAGTTGAATTCCATCATAGAAAACCCCTACATGCTGGCTTCCCATGCTACGGATATTAATGGTTTTCAAACCACCCAATCCTCCGTAATCTTTGATCTGCACTCCGGAAAAATACCGCAATGCATCTGCTACGGAATGGCTGTTCAGTCTTTCCAGCTGCTCGCCCTGCAGGGTTTGCGACGGAAGAATTTCTTTGAAATTTTTCTTGTAAAGGCTGATCACCTTGATGGATTCTTCCCGAACACTGTCTTTCTTCTTGGTTTGAGAAGACAAAAGTTGAGATGTTAACACCAATATTGTGAAAACAGCTTTATGAATTGCAGAAGTAGTTAGTTTTGCCGTCATTAGCTCATTTAGGATAATGATGACGCTAATGGATGTAAGAATACAACGACAAAGCACAGCTGTAACTGCACAGAGAATCATTGATGTCCTAAGCTTTATTCCACGAAAGCGTCAAACGATTATTTTCAGGCAGGTCTTCTGACTTACTCCATTTTTGAAATCCTTCCCATTAAAAAAACAGTGGATATATTCTTCAAAAACTTTGGTGCGGAGCTTACAGCAGCGGGTCTGTTCCGGATTTTCACCGGATTCCCTTTTAAGAGCTTTTTATGGCTCACCAAATTTCGGCAAAGATAAAAAATTATTCCTAACCCCCAATTAAAATCATGATTCATAAACAATTAAAGCTCCCGAAGGAGCTTTAACATCATTTCATAGAGGGTACCATCTTAAATTCCAATATTCAGGAAAACACTGAATCTTGATTTTGCTTCAATATCTCCTCCTGCCAGATGAGTATACATGGGAAGCATAAGTTCACTTCCCAGACTCAACTTTTTATAAGAGGCCTCAAATCCCAGTTTTCCGTACAAAGCACTTCCTGCAGTATTGGGCAAGGCTTCATCGAATTGTTTATTCTGAGCATAGACTTCTCCCTGAACTCCCGTTTTTATAGAAAAAATAGATTTTTCATTTCCTGCAACCTGATAAAATCCCGTCGCTGCATAGTTCCATTGGTTCCCAAAACGGTAATTTTTCTTATTCTCAGTTTTGATCGTGTAATCTGTATTGACCAATACAGCTACTTTATTTTTCTGAAATTTATAATTCAAAGCCGCCTGATAATCCCAGCTTCCGGTTCCCAACTGAAAACTTGGATTAACACCGGACGCTCCTTTTTCATCAAATTTCCCCAAAGGTATTTTTACTCCTAAACCTCCGCTCAGATGGTGGAAATTATCTTTAGAGCTCATCAGCTGGTAAATCCCCATCAGGTTCAGATCTCCGATTCCATTGATTTTAATATCTCCCTGCATTGTTTTCTTTTCATGGAAATGAAAGGGCAGGCTTGCATATACGCTCAGTTTTTTAGTCAGTGGAATTTTCCCCCAAAGCTGCAGCGTATTGAAATACTGATCCTGTGTAAGGTCTTTTACAAATAAGTTTTCTTTGGCTTTATAATGCTGAGCAAAGTATTTGATTCCGATAAACTGGGGATTCAATAAAGACTCAAAGCCGGAAGATCCGTTTCCTGCTGCACAGCCGCACGCATCACAATCATCATCAAAATCGAATCTGCTAAAGGTATTCGGATCAATATAAGCACTGTCTCTAATAATCTTTGCCTGATACTGACTAAACAGGATCAAACTTACTATCACTATAATCTTCTTCATGTTTTCTATAAAATTATTCTGCAAATTTTGGATTGGATATAAAACTTTTATCCGATAATGTTTTCAGGAACGCAATGATTGATTGTTTTTCCTGACTATTCATAGCAATTCCCACATGACCATTCTGTTTTAATTGTGGATCAAGGTTGGGATTATCTTCCACCTGATCCGAGTAGAAATTGAGTACCGCCTCTAAGGTGTAAAATCTTCCATCATGCATATAAGGTGCAGTATATTCTACATTTCTTAAACTCGGAACACGGAATTTCATCCAATCTACCTGATTAAGGCTAACTCTGTAACGTCCCGCATCCTTAAATTCTGTATTGTAATACATTCCCGTATTTCTGAAGCTTTCATCAGTAAACAGTTCTCCGCTATGGCAGGAAGCACATTTCTGTCCAAACAAAGCCATTCCCTGAGATTCTGCTGAAGTCAGCTGTTCCTTTCCCTGTCTGAATCTGTCGTATTTTGAATCCGCAGAGATCAGTGAAGCCATAAACTGCGACAATGCTTTGAGAATTCTTTCTCCGGTAATGGTTTCATCACCATAAGCTTCTCTGAACAGTTTTTTATACTTCTGGTCATCTTTTATCTTTGAAATAGCTTCCGGTATGGAGCTGTCCATTTCATTCACATCGGTAATTGGGCTGATCGGTTGTTCATTCAAATTATGAATCACCCCATCCCACATATACCTTTTCAAAAAAACCATGTTCTGAATCGGTGGAGCATTCCTGATTCCTATTCTGTCATCCACACCATGACTTACAGTATGACCGTGATGGGTAAAGGCATTTTCCTGGATATGACAGAAGCCGCATGAAATGGTATTGTTCCGGGAAAGCCTTCCTTCATAGAATAATTTTCGTCCCAGTTCTACTCCATTTTTGGTTACCGGATTCATCGTTTTATCAAAAGTCATTTCCGGAAAATAAGAAGGAAACTGCAGATTGTATGCTTCATCTTTTTCCAGTGGCTGCATCACCTCATCAGAACAGGAAACACAGCTTAACATGAATACAAACAGCACCAATAATGTCTTAATAAAAAAATTAATCATTGTGAACGTGATCTACTTTAAACATTTTTGTAAGGTTATTGGTAACATCTACCAGGTGCTGATTGGAACCCATCAGCATATCATTGCCTGTGGTAAGTGTAAGAGCCTTATCTCCGCTCAAAAACTGATTCAGATCTGCAAGAATATGAATAGAAGGACGAATTTGTCCTGTTACTCTTGCTGTTGTAGGAAGGTTCAATGTGATTTCACGGTATAAATCAGCCTGTTCATTAGCCGTAACATTTCCCATATTTCCGGTATGGTTCATAAATTCTTTTGAAGGAGCATCATTCCCATATTTACCTTCAAGTTTTACAAAAACATAACCGGCAGCCCATGACCATGTCATTCCTTTCTGCTTGGCTTTTGTCCAGAATTCAGCTTGTCCGTCCTGCCCAAGTAAATACGCTTTCTGGCTCACTCCAAATCCGAATTTTATTTTTTTATAATTATTTTTCGGGATGCCATCCAGATTAAGGTATATAATTCCGGCTACAGCATCTGCCTGATCTACAATAAAAGCGCCTTTATCTGGATTGTTTTCATTGTATTTAAATTCGTTTCCGTTTTCGTCTATCAGTGTGACATTACTGATTATATATTTCAAAGCGGAAAAATTATGTTTCTGTCCGTTGAAAGAAGTCTGGACAGTTTGGTTCAAAACAATATCTCCTACATTATTAAATCCGTTTTCAAATTTGATCTGAAGTTTTCCAGGTGTTGTATCCTGTGGATCATCATCTCTGATGCTTTCGCAGGCTACAAAAGAGAATAAAGTAAAGGCAATAAAGAATAGTGATAAAAATTTATAAATTTTCATTGTTGATTTTTTAAGTTGAATGCAATTTGAATGTGTTATTTTGAATGTGAAAACATTCTTTTTTTACCACAAAAGGCATAAAAGTTCTTACACTTAAGTTATATTAAGTGATAAGTTTTATTCGCAATAAGAACACTTAAGCTTTTTAAAAATCTTTGACTTTTAATTTCTATAAGCTTTTGTGGTTAGATAGCTATAATTTAACTTAAAAAAACCGGCGGTTTGAAAATATGGGTAAGAAACAGAAAAGAATAATCTGTTTTGTAGGTAAAATTGGAATTGAAAAACGATCGTTTTTCAGCAGTTATGATCTCTGCTGTTTCAGGCAGGATATAGATATCAAGGATTTTCTGTCCTGAGTTTTTTATTTTCTGAAAGGGTGAAGATTCTGAATCATTGGTTTTGGCCAGTTCTTTACTCAGGTAACATTTTCCGTTACAGTGAATCTCCGGTCTGCTTTTATTAATACAGAGGACTTTAATGATATAATCATAATTTACAGCATACTCTACCATAGGTACTAAAGGTCTTAGCACCATATAAAAAGTAAAAAGTATGCTGTAAAATAATTTCATCAGACTATTTCTTGCTTAAAGCTTCGTCATATCTTCTGCTGATCTCTTTCCAGTTGGTAACGTTCCAGATCGCGGTAAGATAATCTGCTCTTTTATTCTGATATTTTAAATAATAAGCATGCTCCCAGACATCAATCCCGAAAATAGGAGTTCCTTTCTCTTCTACAACATCCATCAATGGGTTGTCCTGGTTAGGAGTAGAGGAAACAAACAATTTTCCATCTTTTCCTACAGAAAGCCAGGCCCATCCTGATCCGAAACGGTCTGCTCCGGCTTTGCTCATTTTCTCTTTAAAAGCATCCATGCTCCCGAAAGTTTCAGTAATCGCTTTTGCTAATTTTGCAGAAGGCTGCGTGTTTTTCTGAGGCGTAAGAACAGTCCAGAACAGTTCATGGTTGTAATGTCCTCCTGCGTTATTTCTTACTGCAGCTGGCAGCTTTGAAACATTGGATAGAATCTGGAACAAAGTTTCTTTTTCCTGCGGAGTTCCTGTAATAGCCTTATTCAGGTTGGCCACATACGCAGCAGCATGTTTTGAATAATGAATTTCCATCGTTTGGGCATCAATATTTCCTTCCAAAGCATTATAAGCATATGGAAGAGGCGTCTGCTTAAACTGAGCCATAGTAAACTGGGCCGCGAAAACTGCACTTAAAGCAGCTATTTTCAAAATCTTCATAATATTTTTGTTTATGGTTGAACAATGTTTTTTCCTTAAGCAGGAAGATGGGAGATCGAAGCTGGAAGTAATTATAATGTCATAATATAAAATTCTTCAGCTTCTATTTGCTTTTACAGCGGTCTCAAAAACCACCAGAGCTTTATCATCCGGAATAACTTCCAGCCTCCAGCTTCTCTCTCCCAGCTTCCTTATTTCAATAATTTCTTAATATCCTCAATCAGGATTTCTCTGTCAGGGTGATATTTACCAGTCAGCATTGGCGTTTTGCCTTCCGGATCTTCGTAATTCAATCCTGAATAATATAAGATTGGCATATTTTCTTTGTTGTATCTGCACCGGATATTTCCGTCCTGATCTACCAGAGCAATCATTCCGCTGTGGTTCAGACTTTCCCCTTCATCTTCTTTATCGCCAACGTAGATATTAAATTTATCAGCAAGATCACCAATGTAGGTACGGTCTCCGGTCAGAAAATGCCAGTTCGGAGATTTTGCGCCTATCCTTTGAGCATGTTCTTTCAATACTGTAGGGGTATCATTTTCCGGATCGATACTGATGGAGATAATACCAAAGTCCGGATCATTGATCTGATTCTGAATCGCCTTCATATTGGTATTCATCACCGGGCATATGGTAGGGCATTTGCTGAAGAAAAATTCTACGAGATATACCTTTCCCAACATATCTTTATTGGTAATTTTTTTGCTGTTCTGATCTGTCAGTTCAAAATCAGGAACCTTCATCACAGTATAAAGGTTCTTTTTAAAATACCCCATTCCTACCCCTATTCCCAGGAAAAGCAATGCAAATAAAGCAATGGGTATGATCACTTTACTCTTATTATTGGGCTTTTTATTTTTGGGCATATTTCTCAGGGCTTTTTTTGAATTCATGTTTGCAGGATACACTGCAAAAACCATACGTTTTATTTTTATATACAGCGGTATCTTTAATCGATCCTGCAGTTTTCATGTGACAAATCGGATCTTCTTCATTCACTACCTGTACATTTTCTATCTTCTTTCCGGAAGAATCCATGTGGCTTGCATGCTTTACCTTAGGTGTTTCCTTGGCACACGACAGTAATGATATTGACAGCATAGCGGCCAAAATAATTGGAGATTTCATTTTAATATTAAATTGAAATTAATAATGTTAAATATAATTATGACACAATGCATAAGTCTGAAAAACATAGAATTCCTCAAAAGAATCAGTGTATCTCTAACTGCGTACAATTGTTCATTTTTAATTGTAGAATATGTCCTTAATGACTTATTGATGAAAGTTTCAGAAACCCTCATTCAACTAAAAATATAGTTATTAATAAAAATTAAGCCAACGGAGGATGGAATATTCTGGAAAAGTATTCTGAAGAATGCGAATTAAAATAACTTGAATCAGGAATTTCAGAAAGTAATTCCGAATTCAAATGGGAAGAGAAAGAAAGTATATCATGAGAAATAAAAACATCTAATCCTGCAATCTTTATTGTTTGAGAGCTATTGGATTGTTTTTCTGTTTTTGCCAGTTCTTTTTCCACGTAGCATTTTCCCTTACAGGTTGATTGTGGTACATTTCTGTTCTCACAAAGGTTTTTCACAATATAATCATAATTCACGGCATAATTTACCAATGGCAAAACGGGACGTACTGCAACGGTAAAAATGATGAATATGGAAATAAATAACCTCAACGATTTTGTTCTCTGTTACAAATATACTACTTCAAAACTGTTTTATGCATGATTTATGATGAATGTCATTGTGATTATATACTGTTACCTACAAAAATTACAAAACTGTGTCTGTCATCGGAATAATATTATCCCGAACTTTGAGTAAACTTTAGACCTAAATAAAATTTAGTTCTTTATATACAATTTAATCTTGTTGATAAAAGCTTTGCTGATGTTTTTGGCAGAGCTTTTTATTTTTTTTAAATGTCTTGTTTTGTTGGAAATCGCAAAGACGAAAATTTCTTTTTGTTGGTTGATTTATCTCTCTAAATTCAAGAGATTTGTTTTTATAGAGATTCCTGCGGAATGACAAACTGAGTGTATCATTTTTATACTAATTGTAATTATCAGTCATAGTTTAGACAGAAAGTAAAGACAGTCTGTTTATGAATCCGTAGGCGTCTCAATAGCATATGGAATGACTGGCATGATACGTATTCTTTAAAAACAAAAGCCCTGCTGAAATTCAGCAGAGCTTTTATTGAATATAATTGAGTTGTGTTTATTATTTGCTTCTTAAAATTTCATTCTCTGAATTCTTACAGCATTTAAAATAGCCAGCAACGCTACTCCTACATCGGCAAACACCGCTTCCCACATGGTTGCCAGCCCGCCGGCTCCCAGGATAAGAACAACAGCTTTTACAGCAAAAGCAAGAATAATATTCTGCCAAACTATTTTTTTCGTTTGTTTTCCGATGTTGATCGCCATTGGAATTTTGCTTGGTTTATCATCCTGAATCACAACATCAGCTGTTTCAATGGTAGCATCACTTCCCAGGCCTCCCATCGCAATTCCTACATCACTTAAAGCAACTACTGGAGCATCATTCACTCCGTCTCCTACGAAAGCTACAGTCTGGTTTTTAGCCTTGATTTCCTTAACCTTATTTACTTTATCCTCTGGCAACAGATCTCCGAATGCATTATCAATTCCCAGCTGATCCGCAACATATTTCACAACGGTACTTTTATCACCGCTCAGCATCGTAGCCTTTACGTTCATTTTATGCAGGTTGTCCACTGTTTCTTTAGCGTCTGCTTTTATACTGTCTGCAATGGTGATATAGCCTGCAAATTTTTTATCATAAGCTACTGCAATCACTGTATATACAATATTGGCATGGTTAAGATCATAAGTGATGTTGAATTTATCCATCATCTTAAAGTTCCCTACCAGAAGCTCTTTTCCGTTAATGGTTGCTTTCAGTCCGTGGCCTGCAATTTCTTCTACATTTTCTAAAGGAATGGCGTGATTGATATCTCCTACATAATTGTGAATGGCTGTTGCCACCGGGTGGGTACTTTTACTTTCAAGAGCATTGACCATCTGAAGGATTTCTTCTTTGCTAAATTCAAGGCTTATGCTTACCTCCTGAACTTTGAATACGCCTTCTGTCATAGTTCCTGTTTTGTCCATTACTACATTCTGAATCTCTGCAATGCTGTCCAGGAAATTACTTCCTTTGAATAAAATCCCGTTTCGGCTTGCTGCACCAATTCCCCCGAAATATCCTAACGGAATTGAGATCACAAGGGCACAAGGACAAGAAATCACAAGGAATATCAATGCTCTGTACAGCCAGTCTCTGAACTGATAGTCACTCACAAAGAAATATGGCAGCAAACAGATTCCTATGGCAAGAAATACAACAATTGGAGTATATACTTTGGCAAATTTTCTGATGAACAATTCTGTGGGGGCTTTTTGGGCTGTAGCATTCTGAACCAGTTCCAGAATTTTGCTCAGTTTACTGTCTTCATAGGCCGTATTTACTTTTACCAAAGCAATACTGTTCATATTGATCATCCCGGCAAGAACAACCTCACCTTTATTTTTAGTATCAGGTTTACTTTCTCCTGTTAAAGCTGCGGTGTTGAATGAAGCTGAATCTGAAAGCAATTCTCCATCCAGCGCCAATTTTTCACCGGGTTTCAGCTGAATGATGTCTCCAATTTTAGCTTCTTTAGCCTTCATTGTCTTTGGCTGATTATTTTCCATAACCGTTACCTCATCAGGGCGCTGATCCAATAATGCTTTTATGTTTCCTTTGGCTCTGGTAACCGCCATAGACTGGAATACTTCTCCTACAGCATAAAACAGCATTACTGCTACTCCTTCAGGGTATTCTCCGATAGCAAAAGCACCAATGGTTGCAATACTCATCAAAAAGAATTCTGAGAACACATCTCCCTTGATGATACTTTTATAGGCATCTTTCAATACCGGGAATCCTACAGGAATATACGCTGCC
Source organism: Chryseobacterium viscerum (assembly GCF_025949665.1). Taxonomy (NCBI): domain Bacteria; kingdom Pseudomonadati; phylum Bacteroidota; class Flavobacteriia; order Flavobacteriales; family Weeksellaceae; genus Chryseobacterium; species Chryseobacterium viscerum. The sequence continues at coordinate 155,483 of NZ_JAPDFT010000002.1, forward strand.
AGAAACCATACTAAACGTGCCCAGCCTGTAAACCATGCGGGTTTTATATAATTGTCAAAGGCAATTCCTAACAATAAAATGATAAAGGATATAATAGCCGGAAGAAACATCTGAAAGATTGTCTGATCTCCGGAGTCATGAGAGTGATCATGCCCGTCATGGTCGTGGCCATCTCCTTCTGCATGATTATGTTTGTGTCCTTTTGTATCTGGTTTTTCCGGGGTTGTACTACAGCATTTTTCCATAACTGAATATTTTTATACAAATGTAAAGATGAGACTGATGCAATGCTATTGCAAATTTTCAAGACAGTTTTCGCAGATTCCTTTGGCAAATAATCTTATTTCATCAATCCTGAAATTGGTCTGAATATTTTCAGGAAAGGAAATATCTTCTTTGCAGGTGGTTTGCTTGCATATTTTACAGTAGAAATGGAGATGCCAGTCTTTATGTGTTTTCTCATCACAATCATCTTCGCACAGTTTGTATTTTGTGGTTGTATTTTCCTGAATGCTGTGAACAATTCCTTTTTCTTCAAAAGTTTTCAATGTTCTGTAGATGGTGATTCTGTCAGCATTGTCGAAATAATTTTCTATTTCAGAAAGCGATAAAGCTGCTTCCTGAGAGCTTAAGAAATCATATACCAAAATTCTCATACTGGTTGGTTTGGTATTTTTATCAATGAGTTTGTGTTCTATATCTTTTTTCATTGTAAGCTTTTAAATTGTTACAGATGGACTTCATTTTCTTCATAACCTTCTTCTTCTATCTGAAAAGTTGTATGACTGATTTTAAAGTTATTCACAGTAGAATCCGTCAATGTTTTTAATAATTGATTCTGAGAATATCCGGACTCTTTTACCACATGAGCACTCATCGCATTGACACTGGAAGTCAGTGACCATACGTGCAGATCATGAACATCTTTCACTCCGGGAGTTTTCTCCAATGATTGACGAAGTGCATGTATATCCACATCTTTAGGTGTTCCTTCGAGTAAAACATTAATGGCTTCTTTCAAAAGTCTCCAAGTTCTTGGAAAGATCAACAGTCCGATTGCAGCTGAAATCAACGGGTCGGCATAGTACCAGCCTGTGGTCAGCATAATCACTCCGGCAATCATGACTCCTACAGAAGTAAGCATATCTGAAAGGACTTCAAAATAGGCTCCTTTCATATTCAGGCTGCCTTCTGAGTCTTTTCTCAGAATCATCATTCCGATAATATTGACAATCAATCCTATTCCGGCTACAATCAGCATTGATTTACTTTGTACTTCCGGCGGATTTTGAAACCGCTGATAGGCTTCAAACAATACATAAATCGAAATTCCCAGTAAAACCACTGCATTAATTACAGCTGCCAGTATTTCTGTTCTGTAATAACCATATGTTCTGGAAGGATCTGCCTTTCTTTCTCCTATTTTGATAGCGATAAATGCCAGCAATAATCCTACCACATCGGTCAGCATATGTGCTGCATCAGCCAATAGCGCAAGACTGTTGGTAACAATACCTCCTATTACCTCAGCAATGAGATAGGTTCCGCTAAGGCAGAGGACAATCAGGAGGCTTCTTTTGTGTCTGCTTCCTGCAGAAACGGTTTGGGTTGGTGTGCTTTCCATATTGTGTGTATGGTTTAATTACATTTCATAATAAGATGTATTTTCTTTTTTAGTGGGAACATTCTGATCACCGATCATCTGTCTGATATTGATCTCTATGGTCTGTGCAAGAGAGGTCATCGGAGTATCTACAGGACCGTTTTCAAACGGATCCTGCATGATGATGGATGTTTTTTCAATCGCAATGAATGTAACCGGAACCAGGAAAGTAATCGCAATTTCTACTACAAGCTGTGAATCATCAAGCCCAAACGGAAGAATAGCCGCAAAAACATAGATCAGAATATGGACTAAAACACTGTAAGAACGTGGGAAAACCGTATTCTTCAGTCTTTCACATTTCCCCATGCTGTCGCAAAGCCTTGTGATGATATCATTCAGCTGCATCTGCTGAAAATCGGTCAGTTCTTTGGAAGCGACAATTTCTTTCAGCTGTCTGGAGTGTTCATCCAGAATAGCATTGGGAATATTCATTCCTTTAATCTTATGTTTATCCAGATACTGCTGAACTTTTTCAGAAAACGGCAGCTTTCTCAAAGATTCTCCAAGTGCATAGGTCCAGATACTCTGTCTTTCGGCAAACTCTTTTATTGCTTTATCTTCTCCTGCCGGCATAAACTGGATAATCAATCTCACAAAAGTTCTGGAATCATTTACAATAGCGCCCCAAACGGTTCTGGCTTCCCACCATCTTTCGTAGGACTGGGAAGTACGGAATGCCAGCAGCAATGATACTGCCGTACCCAACAATGCAGGAATATTCAATGGTAATGAGATCTTACGAAACCATGGCAACATGTCCAAAAGACCGATAGCTACTGCAAATATTCCGATAAACAGAATTTGGGTTTTTATTTCACGGATGAAATACCAGACTGATATTTTTTTGTTTAGTAACATAATCAAGTCATTTATTAAAAATTCGGTGAGATAATCTTTACTTTTTTCCTGCCGCTTTTATTCAATAAAAACTCCGTAAACAGCTCTAATTTAAGGATAAAAATCGACATTTTACTGGTTCCGTATGTTTTCATTAATGTTCGTGTTCCCCAGAATTCACCAGTTTCGCATTCACGAAAAATGCTCCTTTCACTACTATTTTTGCATTGTCAGGAATATTTCCAACCGGAGTTATCGCGGTATATCCCATATCAGATGTTCCCTTCACTATTTCTATTTTTTCAAAGTTTAAGGTTTTCGGATGTGGTTTTCCTTTTTCTTCATGTTCTTCTTCCGCTTTTTTATCGGTCTGAATAAACACATAGTATTTCCCATCGGCTTCTACAATAGCTTCTGTAGGAACTGCCGGGGTTGTGCTTTTATCAAGGCTTACAATTCCGGTGATATTCATTCCGTCAATCAGTCCGGATTTGTTTCCGATCACTTCGCAGTGCATGGAAATGGTTTTACTTTCGTTTTCAAAAGAAGATCCTATGCTGTAAATTCTTGCATCGTATTCAGTTTCCGGATTATTGGTCAGTTTAAAATGAACAATCTGCCCAACTCTCATTTTAGGAAGATCTTTTTCAAATACCTGAAGATCAAGATGAATGGAACCGTTATCAATTACGGTGGCAACAGGAGAGGAAATATCCACATAGCTTCCGATCTGTGCAGTGATACTGCTGATTGTTCCGCTGATAGGTGCTGTGATCACCAAACCGGATTTCATATTTCCGTTGCTTACCTTTCCCGGGCTTATTCCCATCATCTGAAGCTGTTTCAACAGGGAAGCTCTTTTTGTTCTTAATGTTTTCAGCTCAGCATCCGCGCTCTGAAGATTTTTCTTTGCGCCTGCATCATTATCAAAAAGCTCTCTTTGTCTTCTGTATTCCTGTTCTGCATAAGTAATCCTGCTATTGGTAGTCAGATAATCTTCCTGAAGCTGGATATATTCCGGGTTCGCAATGGTGGCAATAACCTGTCCTTTTTTCACGATGCTTCCTACCTGAATATTGATGGTTTTAATAATTCCTCCATACAGGGAAGTTATGGTTGCTTTATTACTGTTCGGTACACTCAGCAGACCATTGGCTTTTATCGTTGATGTCAGCTCTTTCATTTCTACGGTTCCTAAAGCCACTCCTACAGATTTCATCTGCTCTTCTGTAAGGGAAGCTATAGTTTGCGGAGCTTCTTCATGTGCCTGCTCTTTCTGTTCTGTTTTTTCAGGAGCTTTTTCTTCCGAAGCTTCTTTTTTTCCACAGCTTGTTAGTAAGATTGAGATCAGGATAAGAGGGATGATATTATATTTGAGTTTCATAAGTAAAAATGTATTTTGTCTGATGCTGTATGCCATTGTTTTCATTTGTCCGGCAGAAAATTTTATTAACAGCGCTTTCATATTATTTGTTTATAATGGAATTAATAGTAACTACAGATTGGTTCATCTGCTGGATAGATTCCAGGTATTTTAACTGGATATTCGTGGCAGTCTGCAGGGCAAAAAGATATTCCACATATGAAATTTCCCCTGTTTTATATCCTAGCTGAGCTGCTTTTACAATTTTCTCTGCATTAGGCAGTGCCTGACCTGTATAGTAATCGTATTGCTGCAAGTCTTGCTGATACTGGCTGAAGGCATTTTCTAACTGAGCAGAGAGTTGTTTCTGCTGCATTTTAGCATTGGTTTCAGCAACCTGTTTTTCATATTCCAATGCCTGAATTCTCGCTTTTGTGGCCCCAAATGTCAATGGAATAGCGACTCCTACTGTTGCCGACTGAAAACGTTTTCCTGAGTTATAAAAGTTTTCCTGTCCGTTGATGGTATGAAGTCCTATCAAAGATTGGTTGGTATATCCTAAGCTAAAATCAGGCAGCCCGAGGGATTTTTCAACTTTCTTGTTTTTTTCAGCAATTTCCATTTCCTGATAAAAAGCTTTTACTGTAGGATTGTTGGTAACTACTGCGCTATCGAGTACATTTTCTGCTTTTAAAGGAGCATAGTCTTTATTAAACGGAACTTCAAGATCTTCTGACGTATTCATCAGAGTCTTTAAATTCTTATAAGCGTTATTCAGAAAGACTTCATTCTGTCTGAGCAGCAGATCAATTTCTCCTTTCTGGGTTTCTGCAGTACTGATTTCTATCTTTTTGATATCACCTGCTTTGAATCTTACGGTTGCAATTCTGATAAATTCCTCATAATATTGAGCCAGACTCGTAAGCTGAGCTTTATTATACTGAAGATATTCAATCTGATAATAATAGGTACGTACCTGTTTTATCAGTTCATTGGCTGTAATTTCCTTATCAATCTGCTTGCTTTTAATATTCTCATTGATTAGGTCTTTTCTTGCTTTAAACAATGTTGGAAAAGGAATGCTTTGTGAGATCGCAAACGACTGGTCAAACTTCGGACTGTTGTATTGTCCAAGCTGTGTTTCAAAACTTAATTTCGGAAGTTCTTTTGCTGTCGGTCTTAATGCTTCTGCGGATTTAATGCTTAAATCTTTTGACTGCAGGGTTAAGTTATTATTCACAGCCTGTTCTACAGCCTGCTCCACAGAAATTGGTCTGGACTGTGCTTTAAAAGTCTGTCCCAGCATCATAAATCCGACAACAAGGGTCGCAGTAATTGTTCCTGCGTTATTATTTTTTCTCTTCAAAATCTTTGTGTTAAAAATGATATACAGCATTGGCAAAACAAATAGTGTAAGGAACGTTGCTGTTACCAGACCGCCAATTACTACTGTGGCCAAAGGTTTCTGAACTTCTGCTCCCGCTCCGGTGGAAATAGCCATTGGCAAAAATCCCAGTGAAGCTACGGTAGCCGTCATTAATACAGGTCTTAATCTGGTTTTTGTTCCTTCAAATACTCTTTTCAGAATATCAGTTTCACCATCTTTTTCTAATTGGTTGAACGTTCCTATCAAAACAATTCCATTCAATACTGCTACTCCAAACAGGGCAATAAATCCGATCCCGGCACTGATACTGAACGGCATATCTCTTACCAAAAGCGCAAATACACCCCCAATTGCACTCATAGGAATGGCTGTAAAAATCAATGCAGCCTGTTTGAATGAGCGGAAGGTAAAATACAACAGCATAAAAATAAGAAGCAATGATACCGGAACAGCGATCATCAGACGCTTGCTGGCTTCCTGAAGATTTTCAAACTGACCTCCGTAGGTAAAGTAGTATCCGGAAGGAAGCTTCACTTTATTTAATTTTACCTGAATATCTTTCACCACACTTTCCACATCACGGTCTTTTACGTTGAACCCAATTACAATTCTGCGTTTTCCCTGCTCGCGGCTGATCTGTGCAGGTCCTAGTTTGTAGCTAATATTCGCCACCTGTGATAATGGAATCTGAGCTCCGGTAGCAGAAGTAATCATCAGATTATTCACATCTGAAATATCCGTTCTGTGAAGACTGTCCAGGCGTACAACCAGATCAAAACGTCTTTCATTTTCAAACACCTGTCCGGCCGCTTTTCCTGCAAAGGCTGTACTTACTGCATTGTTGACATCTTCGATATTTAATCCATAATTGGCAATTCTCGTTCTGTCATACTGAACATTAATCTGCGGAAGACCACTCACTCTTTCAATCTGAGGTGCTGTCGCTCCATCTACGGTCTGAATAATTTTTCCTACTTTATCCGCATACACCGCTAAAGAATCAAGATTTTCACCAAAGATTTTCACGGCAACATCCTGTCTGATTCCTGTCATCAGTTCATTGAAACGCATCTGAATAGGCTGATTTTTCTCAAAGAATACCCCAGGAATTGTTTCCAATTTTTCACTAATCTCATCTGCCAGTTCATTGTAAGATTTTTTGGTTTTCCATTCGCTTTGCGGTTTCAATACTACGATCATATCGGTTGCTTCAGGCGGCATCGGATCAGTAGGAACCTCAGCAGAACCTGTTTTCCCGACTACCATTTTCACCTCATCAAACTGTTTGATAATTCTCGATGCCTGCATGGAGGTTTCTATACTCTGACTGAGTGAACTTCCCTGTGGTAAAATACAGTGGAAGGCAAAATCTCCCTCCTGCAATTGCGGAATAAACTCACCACCCATATTTTTAAAGATAAAAGCAGAGATAAGGAACACTATAGCGGTTGCTGAGACAATGATATATTTTAATTTTATCGCTTTCTGTAATAATGGCTGATAAACCTTTTGCAAACGATTCATCATTTTATCAGAGAAGGTTTCTTTGTGGGATATTTTCTTAGATAAAAACAGCGCGCTCATCATAGGAATGTAGGTCAGGGATAAAATTAAAGCTCCCAGAATAGCAAATCCTACTGTTTTCGCCATTGGGGTAAACATTTTTCCTTCTACACCAGCTAGTGTAAGAATCGGGATATAAACGATCAGGATAATAATTTCCCCGAAAGCTGCACTGCTTCTTATTTTGGATGCAGAAAGGAATACTTCTTCATCCATTTCAGACTGCGTTAATGCACGGACAGATTTCCTTACTCCCAAATGATGTAAAGTAGCTTCTACAATAATAACGGCTCCATCGACAATCAATCCGAAATCTATAGCACCAAGACTCATCAGGTTAGCACTTACTCCGAAGACATTCATCATTCCAAGAGCAAACAGTAATGAAAGCGGAATGGCTGAAGCTACGATAAGTCCGGCTCTCAGATTTCCAAGGAAAACAACAAGAACGAAAATTACAATTAAGGCTCCTTCGATGAGGTTTTTCTGTACGGTATTAATGGCTCTGTCTACAAGATCGGTCCTGTCCAGAAATGGTTCTATAATGACATCATCCGGAAGAGACTTCTGAATAGTAGGAATTTTTGCTTTGATATTGCTGACCACCTCATTACTGTTGGCTCCTTTTAACATCATCACTACTCCTCCCACGGCATCTACTTTCCCGTCATATGTCAATGCTCCGTAACGAACAGCGCTTCCTAAACGGACATCAGCAACGTCTTTTATAAAGATGGGAACGCTTCCGGTTTCGTTTTTAACTGCAATATTTTTGATATCTTCAAGAGAAGTCACCAGGCCAATTCCACGGATAAAATAGGCATTGGGTTTTTTATCAATATAAGCTCCTCCAGTATTCTGATTGTTTTTTTCAAGGGCTGTAAATATTTCCGTAATGCTTGTTCCCATTGCTTTTAATCGATTGGGATCAATAGCTACTTCATATTGTTTTAATTCTCCTCCGAAACTATTGATCTCCGCAACACCCGGCGTTCCGTTCAGCTGTCTGCGAACGATCCAGTCCTGCATAGTACGGAGTTCTTTGGCATTGTATTTCTTCTCACTTCCTTTTTTAGGGTGAAGAATATACTGATACACTTCTCCAAGACCTGTACTTACGGGAGCCAACTCCGGAGTTCCTACTCCTTTCGGAATTTCTTCCACTGCGTTTTTCAACTGTTCATTAATGAGCTGTCTCGCAAAGTAAACGTCTACATTCTCTTTGAACACTACTGTAATTACTGACAGTCCGAATCTTGAAATACTTCTTGTTTCTTGAATATCGGGAACATTGGCAATACTCTGTTCAATAGGAAAGGTAACCAGCTGTTCTACTTCCTGTCCCGCCAGTGTAGGACATACGGTAATAATCTGTACCTGGTTATTGGTGATATCCGGTACAGCATCTATTGGTAATCTGGTGGCACTCCATGTTCCCCAGATGATCAGCACCAAAGTCATCAAACCAATGATCACCTTATTTTTAATACTGAATTTTATGATTTTATCTAACACGATTTGTATTTAATTTTTATTGAAAAGTGAATGCACGCAGTATAAAATACTGCAGCAAAAATATCCTGAAAACCTCTGCAATGGTATTGCAAAGTTTCAAGCACAGTTAAGTATTAGAAAGCATAACTTTCTAAAAATCAATAAAAATTAAATTTTAGGAGGCTGCCAGATAGGATCGTAAATCTGGTAAGCAAAATCATTTTTGTGGAATAGGATCTTTTTTGAAAAATAAGCCGGAATCTGCTCCGGAATTTCCAATAAAGGATCCATTTTAAATGCTGAAACGGTCATCTGACAACAGCTGCAGGCACACAATGGAGAACATATATCTCCTTTTTCTGTAGAATGAGTACTATTAATACTTAATGAGACCTTATTCTCTACCGAATTCAGTGGATGAGACACATCAGCACATGGCATCAGTGATAACGCCATAAAGTAAATTGCAAGTATCCATCTTAAGAGGTTCATTGTTACAAAGGTAGAGATTTTTTCTAAAATGGGTAGATTCTGAAATTTTAAATATATGACAAAAATCAAGGTATCCTATCGGAATACCTATTTCCCAATAATCATTTTTTCGCAAAAATCATTAAGCATTATTCAAAATAAAGGCCATTATTTCCAATGTATTCCCTATCATAATTCACAAATCAAAAACTCTATTCAAAAACTCAATTAACGAAGTATTTAAGACACCTAATAGTGTCTATTCATTATCTTTGCAAAACTTAGATTACCATTTTAAGTGATAAAACCATTCACAATTATTTAGAAATATTCTTATTTCATTCAACTTCAAAATATTTACAAACTAATTTATACATTATGAAACGTACGTTACTATTTGTTTTTGCGATGGCAACCTCAAGTATTTTTGCACAAAGCTGGAACACTACCGGAAATTCAGGAACCAATCCTCCAACTCATTTCATTGGAACAACAGATGACAAACCGCTCATTTTCAAACAGAACAATCAGCAGAATTTCAAAATTGAAGGACAAAGCATCAATATCGGAAGCGGTGCTCCCGGAACAGGAAACCTTCAGTTGGCATTATCACCTTGTAACAGCTGTTATTCAGGATGGGCTAAACCTAACGATGGTGTGATGAGATTATTAGGTGGACATAACCTGAATATTCATATGGACAATGATAATGCTATTGATCCCAATTCTGACACCAGTACTCCGAATTCATCAGGAATTTCAAGGGTCCGTTTTTCTGATGCTGTACATAAAAGCCTAATGGTACTTTTTAATACAGGAAAAGTAACCGTGGGAACAGACCAGTATGACAATGATGCTAACTTTATTTTTTATGTAAGCAAAGGAATCAAGGCAGAGCAGATAAAAGTTGAAAGCCCTGCGGCTAATGGCTGGGCAGATTATGTATTCAAAAAAGAGTATAAGCTTCGTTCTTTAGAAGAGGTAGAACAACATATTTCAGAAAGAGGCCATTTACCAAACATTCCATCAGCAAAAGAAGTAGAACAAAACGGAATTAATTTAGGGGAAATGGATGCAAAGCTTCTTGAAAAAATTGAAGAACTGACTCTTTATTCAATACAACAAAATAAACAGCTTCAGGAAGAAAGTAAAGTTTTAAAATATCAATCGGAGAAAATTGAACAACTAGAAAAACAAATTCAAAAACTTTTATCCTCTCAAAAATAAATACAAATGAAAAGAAAACTACTTTCCGTATTTTCTTTATTGATCGGTTTTCTAGGCTATTCACAAACGGAAGTCTATTTCAAATATGACGAAGCCGGAAACCAGCGATACAGAGGAACTAACGCAACAGGTAAAAAAGCTGAACAGTCTGTTCCAAAAGAAATACAATTACAGGAAGCAAAGGTAGCAGCGGCCAGCCAACAAGCAACTTCCATTGATGAAAAAACGTTCTGGAAACAAATCAGACTCTACCCTGTGCCGGTAAATGATTATTTAACCATCGACTGGACAGAAGAAGTAGACGGGCTGATTGAATCCGTTTCATTGTATCAGCATAGTAATGTTCACTGGAAATTCCAGCAGCAAAATCTGCCGGATCTAAACAATCAGGTGAAAATTAATATGACCGGATATGACTGGGGTGTCTACATTCTTCGATTCACTCTAAAAGACGGAAGAGTCTTTGGCAGAAACGTAACCAAAAGATAAAAAACAGGAAGTGGAATTCAGAAAATTAAAGCATTGAAAGACTTACAATCATTCTGTCATTTTATTCCCTCTGATTCCAGCCTATTGATTATTATTCATCAATCATTCATTAAAAACAACTAATAAAAACAATGAAATTCTTTTCATCATTGATGTTATTCCTGTGCTCAGTATGGGGGTTTTCACAGACCATACTTTACCGGGCAGAATCTACCTCGCGGACCGTTCAGGACCCGCAGTCGGTAATTATGACACAGGGATTTCAAGCCAAGTCGGGTGTATCGAATCCGTTTCTGGCTAAAATAGGTCCTGCCACAGATAATCCAGGTGGTGGACCAACAAACTCGCAGGCAGGTATAAATAATCCTTCCCGAACCATAGAAATAGATAGTATCAAATTCCATGATACGAAAGGAAATATAGAGGTAAATGGAGGTGGACAACTACAATTCACCTTACCTATTGCGCTGCCTCCCGGAATAAAAACCGTAGCACCACAAACAAATCTGGTGTATACCAGCAGTTCAGGAAATGGAATTGCCGGATATGGTTGGAATTTATCTGGATTAACATCAATTTCCAGAGTCGGGAAAACCATTGAAAAAGATGGGAAACCTCAGGGAATCCAGTGGGATTATACGGATTACTACTCTTTCAACGGAGAGAGATTAGTTTTAAAGTCAGGTGAATATGGAAAAGATGGAGCAGAATATGTTCCCGCAAAATATTCTAATATTAAAATAAAATCTGTAGGAGTAAATCCCGAACAGAACGGACCATTGTATTTTGAAATTACATTTGAAGATGGTTCAAAAGCATGGTATGGTCTTAATGCTGATTCAAGAACTTCAGCTGAATATAATATCAGCAAATGGAAAGACGTACAGGGAAATTATATTTCTTACAACTATGTGCAGGGAAAAGGAGTTACCACCATACATAATATAGCATGGGGCGGCAATGAACAGCAGAATAAAAGCCACTTTAACTCTATTGAATTTACCTATGCTGACAGAACTTTAAAAGAGCAAGCCTACACAAAAGGGTTAACATACACTCAAAGCATGATCTTATCTGAGATCAAAGTAAATTCAAACGGAAATTTGTTTAAAAAATATTCACTTGAGTACGTTCAAAATAAAACAAATTACCAGTTTTTAAGTAAAATTACCGAATCTAATTCTGCAGGGGCTAATGCCAACCCAATAACCATTCAGTATCAGCAGGATCCATCTGCTACCAATACCCTTTGGCAAGACAGCAGATATGATGATCTTTATGACCGTTATCAGGAGGTCATTTCCGGGGATTTTAACGGGGATGGAAAACTGGACTTCATCAAGGACAAGACCTTAATGATTAACAGATTGGAGAATTCCGGACAGTTTTATAATTTGACCTATCAAGGTAAGTTTCTAGGTGTTGGAACAGGAATTAAAAACAATATCCTGCTAAACAAAAGTGTATTTTTTACTTCTCAGACTTCATTTGAAGAAAAAAATGTTTTGATACGAACTTATGAAGTAATTGATGGTAAGGCTGAGTTGGTATCCTCAAAAAAAATTGATCTGAGCAGCTATCCGCAGCTATTCACAGAAATCAGAGGAACACTGTATAACAACCTCATCATTGAATACAATGATCTTAAATGCAAAATCAAAGAAGCGGATTTTGACGGGGATGGAGTTTCAGATTTTTTGTTGAGCATTGAAAATGTAGCCTATGGTTATCCGAATGGTCCTGGAGAATGGTCTGAATATTTTGATTCACTGTATCTTTCAGAAACATTCTATTACAATACAAGAACCGGAGTTCTGCAAAAACAGGATAGTGATGAGTTTGAGAAATTTAAAATAGCTGACTTTAAAGGCGAAGGTAAATCGAATCTGCTTAAAATTCAGGATAATAATATTTATATCTATGAATTAAACACACAGAACAAATTTGTACAGGCCTTTTCCACTACAAAAGAATCCTACAATGATGTTATTTATCTGGGTGATTTTAACGGAGACGGAAAAACAGATATCATGGCTCCCATCGCAGATGCTTCCTCAGACTGGAGAATGTATCTGTCTACAGGTGCAGGGTTTGTAAAACACTATTATTCTAATCTTTTCCTATATGAACCCTGGTGGGAAGGAAGTTTAAGAAAGAAAAGACAGATTCAAAGAACATATAGTACCTCTGACCTAAATAAAGATGGAAAAAGCGATCTGTTAATTTTTGAATCCCAGAGGTGGAACCGAGACGGCTGGACCGATTGGAATAATCCCGATTCCAGTTATGGCTTTAATTTTCTGAGAAATGATGGTGTTGACAGTAATGGCAAACCCATATTTAATAATGCTCACAGTCTGGCTCCAGTAGAATTAAACTGGGATGGAGAAATAGGCAATTATTCTATGTATGGCGAGCAATTCAGACCTCTATTCGGTTCGTTTCGTATAGCCCAGCTCAATACAGATTTTGCCATTATCCACAGAACAAAAATGATTACCTGGGATCTGGGAAGCAAACTTAATGTAATTTCCAAAATTAAGTCAATACGTCAGGCCGGAATAAAAACTGTTACAGAGTATTCTCCATTAACCAGCTCAGGAAACATTTATCAGTCTTTCTATACTACCAATCCAATTGCATATCCTTACATCAACATCACCGAAAACTATAGTTATTTTGTTGTTTCAAAACTGATTCAAGGGGATCGTAAACAGGAATTCAGATACAGGGACTTAATTGGAAATCTTCACGGAAAAGGAATGATAGGTTTCAGACAAATGGCCAGATCAACGTTTTTCAGTGATGCATTAGTGAATACCAAAGTTTGGAACGGCTTTGAAATCAATCCTGCCAACGAAGGATTACCTTATAAAGACTGGAGTATACGTACAGCTGATGAATCAAAAATATTCCCTGCAGATATTTCATTGAACAATACTCAATTATTATCATTTAAACAATATGACTACAAAATAGATAAACTTTTGAACGGAGCAGTAGTTCCGGTAATCCCCGATACGGAAAAATCTAAAGCTGTTCTTGCGATCAATCCATACATCACTACATCAAAAGACTTTTTAAAGAACATCAAAACGGTACATACTGTAGAAGAGTATGATAATTTATACCTTCCTAAAAAGTCTACCGTTAATATTAATGATGGATTTTCTGTTTCAACGTCAGAATTAGAATATTTCCCTCATGACACAACCGCAGGAACCAATTATAGTATAGGAAAACCTAAGACCAAAACAACAACTGTTCAGGCTTATGGTGATACCCAATCAACAAAAGAGGAATATATTTATAACAATAATCTTCTCAAAACCTATAAGATAAGTAACAGAGATAATACAGGAGCTCTTACTGAAATATACAATTATGACAATTTCGGAAATGTTATTCAGAAAGTTAATTTAAATAGTATTGATTCCCAAAAGGAAATTACCAATTATCAATATGATGATAAGGGCAGATTTGTTATTAAATCTACAGACGATCTGGGATTAGAGACCAATACTCTTTACAATGACTGGGGATTAGTGACTAAAAAGACGGATGCTCTGGGGAACACTTTAGAAAATGAGTACGACGCATGGGGTAAATTAATGAAATCCAAAACAAATATCTCCGGAGTTACTACCTATGAATATGTAAAAGATAACTTATATAATTCGGTCGTTATAACATATGACCCTAGTGGAGATATTTCAAAAAAATACACCAACAAATGGGGACAGGAGTATAAAGAATCCTCCAAAGCGTTTAAGCAGGGACAATATATTTCTCAGGACATTGTATATGATGTACTGGGAAGAAAAACAGCTGAAAGTGAACCTTATTTTGAAGGACAAAGCTCTAACAAATGGAACACAATTTCTTTCGATGATTCAGTATTCCCAGCCAGGATAACAACAACAGCATTTAATGGAAAACAGGTAAAAGTTTCAGTGTCCGGCAATGCAACAACAGAGGAAGAAATTAATGGAAATAAAAGGATTACCACCAAAACCACCGATGCCTTAGGAAATGTTATTTCCACCACCGACAAAGGAGGAACAATCCAGTTTTCATACAATGCCGCCGGAGAACAGATTCAAGCGAAATATAATGAGAATATTGTTACTACTAAGTATGATACATGGGGTAGAAAATCAGAATTTAATGATCCTTCCAACGGATTATACAAATATGAGTATCATGGGATGGGACAGCTTAAAAAAGTTACAAGTCCAAAGGGAACAAAAGAATATACCTATAACAATCAAAGGCAGTTAACATCTCAAAAGGAAATTTCAACCGCAGATAGCGGCCAGGCTACTAATAAAGTTATTTCTTACAGTTATGACAGCAAGGGAAGGCTTATTTCAAAGTCCGGTACCTCAAACGGGAAAAATTACAGCTCCAGTATTGTATATGATCCGCAAGGAAGACTACTTTCATCCTCAGAAAGCAGTAATGGCAAATACTTTATACAGAAAGGAATTGTTTATGATGACAAAGCAAGAGTTGTTTCTTATGAAAAACAGCTGTATTCTTCTGGTATTCTGACAAAAGTAGACATTGAAAACGTTTACAGCGACTGGAATGGTGAACTGTATCAGATAAAGGATAAAAATTCCGGTAAAATACTTTGGCAACTGAACGAAATTAATGCAAAAGGCCAGGTATTAAAATCCAAACTGGGAACAACAGAAGTTATTAATGATTATGATCTTACCACTAATGTCCTAAAGGAAACCAAACATGGGTCACCTGTTAAGTCTAATCTTTTACACATCAAATATCAGTTTGATGCATTAAAAAATCAACTTGACAGTAGAATTACAGGAGGAGATTTCAATATCAATGAGCTTTTCAAATATGATGACAACAATAGGTTAATCTCATGGACAAATCCAGCAAACGGACAGGAAAACTCTAACGTTTATGACAACAAAGGGAGAATCCTGGAAAATAATCAGATTGGAAAAATTAAATTTGAAAATTCTACTAAAATTTATCAGGCAACCGGAATGACTCTTAATCCTGCCGGAGAACAAAATTATCAAAATGACCTCATCCAAAGTATTTCTTATAATGAAAATAACGATCCTGTTTTTATTGATGGAGAGAAAGGAGATGTAGCCTTCCAGTATGGCTTGGCCTCGATGAGACAAAGAGTAACTTATGGTGGAAATTTTGACACGGATAAAGATGGTAAATTCACAAAATATTACAATGAAGACGGCAGCTATGAGATCGTAAGAGACAATACTACAGGTAAAGAAAAACACATCCTTTACATTGATGGATCTCCTTATGAAAGCAACATTATTTACGTAAAGAACTACACTGAGGAAAACGGATCCTATAAATTCCTGCACAAAGATTATTTAGGCAGTATCTTAGCAATAAGTGATGAAGCCGGAAATAAACTGGAACAAAGACATTTTGATGCATGGGGGAATTTCACCCATCTTCAAATAGGAAGCGGAGCCGTAGAAACCGACATTAACAAAATTAAGCAAATTGCAAACAGTGGAGGTCTGCTGCTGGAAAGAGGGTATACTTCTCATGAGCATTTTATGGAAGTAGGAATCATTCACATGAACGGAAGACTTTACGACCCATTATTAAGACGATTCTTAAATGCTGATGAATTTATTCAGGATCCTTATAATACCCAAAACTATAACAAATATGGATATGTAATGAACAATCCATTGATGTTTAACGACTTTACCGGAGAGATCATGGGATGGGATGATGCCCTTATTGCTATAGGAATTGCTATATTTACCTCTGTTGCTACAGACTATTATTTAAACAGACCAATTAATATTGGCAGCATGTTCCAGTCTGTCGCAATGTCTATGATGTCTATGGGTATCAGTAATGGTATTGGAGATATTTTCAAAGCGGGAGGTGAAGTCGCAAAAGCTCTCGGAAAAACAGGAACCATTATCGCCAGAGCCGGTGCGCATGCATTAGCACAGGGGACATTATCTCTTGTACAGGGAGGAAATTTCTGGAGTGGATTATTAAGCGGAGCTTTTGCAAGTATTTCTAATGATTTACTAAATTTTGCTTCAAATAATGTAGGTGATAACAGCATTTTAAAAAGTGATGGCTTTGCTTTACTTAACGGAGCTGTTAGCGGAGGTGTCGGTTCTGTACTGGGAGGTGGAAACTTCTGGGTAGGAGCCGGACAAGGACTTATGGTTACAGCCTTTAACTATCTTAAACATAAACCACCTACGACGGATAATTTAATAGACGACATGGAAAAAAGCAAGATAGATCCAGCAGGAGTCCCGGATTATTCCAAGTTTGATGCTGAAGTAGCAAAAATGAGAAAGTTAAAAACAATTGCTAAATTAGCAAAAAAAACAGGATACATCCCTATTAAGGATGGTGGCAGCTCTGGCAGTGAAACTAGGGCTAACACCTCATATAAAACTGATAAAATTAAATCTATACAGCTTGGAAAAGTCATCAAAACAGAAGTTAAAACAACAGTAACCCAAATTACTATATTTAAAGAAGCTTTTACATCATATCTTAATCTGGCAGGAACATTTGTTCACGAATACACTCATGCTATTGATTATATAAGTGGTTATTTTGAAGGAAAGCTTAGTAAATTGGGTAAGCGTGAAACGGAACGCTTAATGGAAGAAAGAGCTTATGGAAGTGGTGCCAAAGCAGGAGATTTAATTCAAAAACAACAATATCAAGATTGGCTTAAAAGAAATGGATACTAAAAGAATATTATTACTACTGTTAATTTTTCAGTTTATCGTTATTTTTTCTCAGAAAAACTGTATACAGATGACTCTTCATCAGGATAAAAATGATAGTCTTAACGTAAGATTTACAAGTAAGTGCAAAGAAAAAGTTGTATTGTACCAATACAGTAAAATGATGAATACAACGCTTAATAACGGTTATGATCTTGAAGATATTACCCTATTAAAACAGGATCGATATAAAATAGAAAATATTAAATCAGATCAAAATCATAATTACCCGGTAGATTATGAAAAAGTAAAAAATAATTTTTTCATCCTCAACCCGAATGAATCCTATGACTTTGCTTTCCCTTTGCTCATATTTTTAGAAAAAAATAAATCTGTTTATGAGAAATATCAAAACTATTATTTGATTAACAATAAACATAAAGGGAAAACTGTACAGTTTAAATTAACGTATAATGCTCAATTTATCAATGAAGGTATTATAAATTTAAAAGATAATGTTTCATTGTATCCTATCTCGGTTGAATCCAATTACCTTAAAATAATTTTAAAATAATTGTTAACTTAATTTAGAAAAGCCGGCTCAAGCATTAGTTTTGAGCCGGCTTTTCAATGTTATAAATTACCCCGGGACATTTATCCTTCCCTTTTCCTGACAAGAAATCTGAATTTCGGTACAACGAAAATAGTATACACACTATATTGTTTCAAAACTAATAATGAAGCCAATCAAAAAAGCCACCGCAAAAGCAGTGGCTAAAAATCAAATCTAATTATAAGTATGTCCCCTTATAAGTTCGGGTTGTTTTCAGATTCTCTTTGTGGAATACTGAATAAATAATAATTGCTGTTGGGTGTGAAGGCTGTTTTATCCGGGAAATCAAGAACAGAGTGCCCTTTACCGTCTACTGTTTTCACGGTACCTTCCGGTGTAGTGATCTGAACTTTTATTGGTTTTCCATCTGCATCTACAAAAGGTTTTCTTACCACAGTCCCCTGCGTCCTGATAATATCTGAAAGGGAGAAACCTTCTCCGAACAATTCTTTTCTTCTTTCAATCAGAACTGCTGCTACTACTTCATTCTGTGATAGTGATCCAGTATAAATATTAGCATTTCTGGCAGATTTTAATTGGTTCAAAACCGCAACTGCCTTAGAAATATTTCCGTTTCTGGCTTCAGCTTCAGCTTCAATCAGATACATTTCTGCAGCTCTCATGTAGACAATATCTGCAATAAGGGCTGGCTTAAACTTAAACTTTGCATACCTCAGCAAACCTTCTCTTCCTTTCTGCCCATCCCATGAAAATAACTGAGATCTGATATCATTGGCATCAAAAAGGTCTTTAAAATAAGGATCTGCCATAAAGTTGTAATAATAGCTTCCTGATGAAGATACATCCAAAAAATGGAATGCATAACTCGCACCCGACTGTTCCTGTGTCTGCCCATGTCCCCAGATCCATTCTGCATTATTGATATCATTAAAGCCCTCTTTATATTTTTCCGGAGCCATCAAAGGGAAGCCTTCTCTTGCAATTTTCGCAGCTGCAGCTGCTTTGCTCCAATCACCAATATTCAGATAGGTTCTTGCTAAAAGTCCGTTCACTACAGAACGGTCGATTTTATCTTTATTATTTCTGGTATAACTTTTCAGCAGATTGTCCGCATCGATAAGATCACTTTTAATCAAAGTATAAATTTCTTCAAGGCTTGCTCTTTTCTTCCCTACCGTACTTGTTGTGGTAGGTTCAGTATAAACAGGAGCCGTTAAAGCTGATTTATCTTTAAAATAACTGAACTGATAAAAGCTAGCCAGGTTCAGATAACAGAAAGCACGTAAAGCTTTTGCCTGTCCTTTCACCTGATTCTTTTTCTCCTGACTTCCTCCTGTTCCATCAATTCTTGCAATAACATTATTCATATTATTGATAGTGGAATACAACATATTCCATATAAACGACGGTCGCCCCGCTGTACTGTTTACCATTTCTGTGAAGGCATAGGTGGGACCGAAACCATATTTATTAGTCAATACGGCAACATCACTTCCCATTGCATCACTGGTTCTCAATACTGTTGAATATCCGATGTTGGCATAATTTGTCCCCTCGTCATTAAAGTTAGCCCAGGTTCCGTTAATTACTGTTTCCGCGCTTTCTGCCGTTTTAAAAACTTCTTCCTCATTTGCCTGATTGGTAGGAGCCGTTTCCAAATCACTTTCACAGCTTATTAAAGACAACACTGTGATTAAGGCAAAAGACAAATATTTTAATTTTTTCATTATTTTCATTTTAAATGTTAAAGAGTTGCCTGTAAACCGAAAGTAATCGTTCTCATCGCAGGATATCTGTAATATGTTGTTCCGTCTAATGTCTGTTCCGGATCCATTCCTTTATGTTTGTAGAACGTTAAAAGATTTTCTGCCTGAACATAGACTCTGAACTTCTTTAATCCTATTTTTTCAAAGTAATCCGTCGGCAGTGTGTATCCCAAGCTTACATTTTTTACTCTCGCATACGTCCCTGAGTATAAAAACCTTGATGAAGTTGAAGTCCAGTTATTAGTTGTGGTACTCAATGCAGGAACATCCGTGTAAGGGTTTTCAGGAGTCCATCGGTTTAGCATTTCTGAGCTCCAGGAACGGCCTGCAGAGCTTCCGTTATGCATAATCATCGTATAATCATTATCCAGAATTTTCCCTCCGATACTGAATGTTATCAATGTTGAAAAATCAAAGTTTTTATACGTCAAACTTGTCGTTAATCCTCCCATTACTTTCGGAAGCGATGAACCCTGCAATGTTTTTGTTGCTTTTGCATATTCTGAAGTTGTTCCTTCTAGCGTATTTCCGTTTGCATCTGTTGTTATTGTTTTCCAAAGTGGTTTTCCGTTAGTTGGATCTACTCCGGCCCATTCCGGGATGAAGAAATCATAAATGGATCCACCTACCTGCAATAATTTTGTTCCACTTACAATGGAACCTTTCGGAAGCTTTGTAATTTCATTTTTCAACGTGCTTACATTAAGATCAACATTCCATTCAAAATCTTTCGTTTTAACCGGCGTAGTGAATAATGAAAACTCAAAACCTGTATTTTTCAATTCCCCAATATTGGCCTGAAATCCAGTAAAACCAAGTGAAGGAGCCAAAGGCATATTAAATAAAAGATCTTTGCTCTGACGCTGGAAATATTCTACATTCCCTCTAATTCTGTTTTTGAGAATCGCAAATTCTAATCCAACATTTAAGTTTAAATTCGTTTCCCATTTCAAATCCGGGGTTGGTAATTTACTGGCAACCGTTCCGCCTTCTCCTAAATTATTGTAAAAAGCATACAAACTCTGGTAAGCATAATAATTACTTAGCTTGTCATTTCCCTGACCTCCATAACTTGCACGAAGTGTCAACTGGTTAAAGAAATTTAACTCTTTAATAAAATCTTCATTGGATGCTTTCCATGAACCACCTACTGACCAGAAAGTTCCCCACCTGTTTTCAGGAGAGAATCTGGAAGAACCATCTGCTCTCACCGATCCGGAAACAAAATATTTATTCTGATAATCATATTCCGCTTTTCCTAAAAAGCTCAACAAACCTAATTTGTCACTGTTTCCGCTAAAACCGCCTAACAAAGCTGCAGCATCCGGTTCATAATAATAAGGCAATGAAAACTGACTTCTGTTTCCTGAAATTGTCTGATATTCATAATGATAAAATTCCTGCCCTCCCAAAAGATTGATATGGTGCTGGCCAAATTTTTTATCGTAGGTTAAAATATTACTCGTCGTATAGGAAAGTGTTCTGGAATTTGTTTTCGTCACAGAACCACCAATTTCTGTACCTTGCCCTAACAAAGGATTGGTATAATAATGACCGTTATAATTCACCAGATCAACAGAGAAGCTTGTTTTGAATTTCAGCTCAGGCAAAAATGTAAATTCAGCAAAACCTTTCCCCGAAAAGTTATCTTCCCGGTTTTCATTTTTATCTAAAGGTAAGGTTGCAGCGGCATTTTCATTTTGCAAAGCATTTGTTGGTCTGTATTTTCCAAAATCATAGATGTAATTTCCACTTGCATCCAGCTTGTAACTTCCGTCAGCATTTCTTTCATAATAAGGATAAAAAGACGGGATCACTCTCGCTGCATTAATGATATTATCCGTTCTGGAATCTGATGAAGGAGGTGCTTCCTGAAGACTGTTTGTATACGCTAGGTTTGCTCCTACATTTAACCATTTTTTAACTTCAGAATTGATTTTTAATCTTGTACTGTACTTCTTAAAACCAGATCCGATGGCAATTCCTTTATCATCCAGATAGCCCAAAGAGAAAAAGTAATTGCTTTTTTCACTTCCTCCGCTGAAATCCAGATCTATCTGATTTCTCGAAGCTACTCTTTGCAGAATATCTTTCCAGTTGTCATTCCATAAAGCAGTTGCCCCCGGCAAAAGCTTCCCATCTGTTCCTACTGGTTTTGCATAATTTGATCCATAAGGATTAATTCCCAATGAATTTATCAAATTGTCAGTTGCCATTTGTGCAGCCTGCTGAGACGAAATCTGGCTGGATTTATATCCGTTTCTCAATGCTTCCCAATATAACTGAAAATATTGATCTGTATTTACCTGTTCATAATCTTTTACCGCTCTGCTTGAGAAACCCTGGCTTATATTAAAGTTTACTCTTGCATCACCTTTTTTACCAGATTTTGTGGTAACAATGATCACACCGTTTGCTCCTCTGGAACCGTATAATGAACTTGCCGTAGCATCTTTCAGAACACTGATCGATTCAATATCGTTTGGACTTATAGAATTGATGTTTCCATCAAAAGGCATTCCGTCAACTACAAATAATGGACTACTCGAAGCACTTACAGAACCAATTCCACGAATTCTGATTGATGCTGTATCCCCCGGCTGTCCTGAAGAGCTTACCGCCTGAAGTCCGGGAACCTGTCCTTCCAGTGCTTTTGTTATATTTGTAACAGGTCTGTTATTAATCTTATCACTTGAAATTGTAGCTACAGAACCGGTATAGCTATTTCTTTTAGCTTTTCCGTACGCTACCACTACTACTTCATCAATCTCTTTTTCATGAAGACTATCTTTTTCCGGTCTGGAATTTTGTGCACTTATACTGGTCACTCCCAGAAAAAATGCAGCAACCGGAGGTATCCAGGCTTTAGAAGTGAATAAATTATTACTAATCATAATCAATTTTATTTATCATATATTAAAATTTTGCCCTTTGCAGAAAAGTCAGCAAAGGGCATCGATAAATACGATAAACCAAATGCTTATTTTTCCTAAAAAGGCTGAACGTAACACCTTGCCCATTGGGTAGGTTGTCAAGATATCATTGGGTCAGTTCCCTCCATCTTTCTTTATAAGCCGATCGAAATATGGTTGCAAATCTAAAAACTTTTAGTCTACAAAACAAGTAGACTTATATTTTTTTCATGATAAATTTTCAAAATTTAACATAAGATTATAATAAAACCCATTACTATAAGGAGTTGCAGCCGTTATCATTTTATCAAACATGACAAATATCATTATTAATAATATAATTAAACGAACGTTAATCTATACTGAAATTTTTGATCATTTAATTCAAAAAAGTTTTTAATTTTATAGTATGAAAATTTTAATTATAAACGGACCTAACCTCAACCTGTTAGGCACCAGAGAACCTGAAATCTATGGAACTGTTTCTATGGAAAGCTATATGGAAATTTTAAAATCCGAGTTTCAGTCTCATGAATTAAAATATTACCAGTCGAATATTGAAGGAGAGCTTATCAACAGACTTCAGGAAGATGATTTTGATGCTGTAGTGATTAATCCGGGAGCTTTTACCCATTATTCTTATGCCATTGCTGACTGTTTGAAAAACATCAGAAAACCAAAAGTAGAAGTTCACATCAGCAATATTTATAAAAGAGAGGAATTCAGACAGAAGTCTGTGACGGCAGCTAATACGGATGCAGTTTTATCCGGCTTTGGAATGGATGGATATAGGCTGGCCATACTGAGTTTGAAGTAATTATAGTTTATCCTTTTCCCACAGATCGCACAGATTTTCATAGATAATTATAGATACAAGAAAATAATTCACTCAATTCTTATCCATTTAACGCGTTAATATTTGAGAAATAAAAAACCAAAATAAAAAAGCCTCATCAATGATGAGGCTTTTCTGTATGGTATTGATAAACTATTAGATAGTTTGTTCCTGTAACTGAGGTCCTGAAGCCACTAACTTCTTACCTTCTTCAGTATCACAGTACTGCTCAAAGTTTTTGATATATCTTGCAGCAAGATCTTTTGCTTTTTCTTCCCATTCTGAAGCACTTTCGTAAGTCTCTCTAGGATCTAAAATACCTGTAGAAACGTTTGGTAATTCAGTAGGAATCTCAAGGTTCATGATTGGAACCTGAGTTTTAGGAGCATTATCGATAGAACCATCAATGATGGCATCAATGATTGCTCTTGTATCTTTCAGAGAAATTCTCTTTCCTGTACCATTCCAACCTGTATTCACCAAATAAGCTTTAGCTCCGTGCTCCTGCATTTTACCGATCAATGTTTTAGAATACATTGTTGGGTGTAATGTAAGGAATGCTTCACCAAATGCTGGTGAGAAAGATGGCTGAGGTTCTGTAATTCCTCTTTCTGTTCCGGCTAATTTAGATGTATAACCGCAAAGGAAGTGATACTGAGCCTGGTCTTCATTCAAGATGGAAACCGGAGGAAGTACCCCGAACGCATCTGCTGAAAGATAAACAATCTTCTTAGCATGACCTGCTTTAGAAGGCAAAACAATTTTGTTGATATGATAGATTGGATAAGAAACCCTTGTATTTTCTGTAATAGATCCGTCTGTATAATCTGCTACTCCATTGTTCACAACAACGTTTTCAAGAAGAGCATCTCTCTTGATTGCAGCGAAGATATCCGGTTCTTTTTCTTCAGATAAGTCGATAACTTTAGCATAGCATCCACCTTCATAGTTGAATACTCCGTTGTTATCCCAACCATGTTCATCATCACCGATAAGGTATCTTTTCGGATCTGCAGACAAAGTAGTTTTTCCTGTTCCTGAAAGACCAAAGAATAAAGCAACGTCGCCTTTTTCTCCTACGTTAGCGGAACAGTGCATTGAAGCCATACCTTTTAATGGAAGGTAATAATTCATCATGGCAAACATTCCTTTTTTCATTTCACCTCCGTACCATGTACCTCCGATGATCTGTAGTTTTTCAGTAAGGTTGAACATGATAAAGTTTTCAGAATTCAGTCCTTGAGCTTCCCAGTTCGGGTTTATTGTTTTAGAACCGTTGATTACTGTGAAATCAGGCTCTCCAAAGTTTTCAAGCTCATAGTGAGAAGGACGAATGAACATATTAGTAACAAAATGCGCCTGCCATGCTACTTCAACAATAAATCTTACTTTAAGTCTCGTATCTGCATTCGTTCCGCAGAATGTATCTACTACATAAATCTTTTTAGATTCAGCAAGCTGGTTCAGCACTAGTTCTTTACAAGAACCGAAAATTTCTGCGGTAGTAGGTAAGTTTACTTTACCATCCCAGAAAATTGTATCTCTTGTAACATCATCCTGAACAATATATCTGTCTTTAGGTGAACGACCTGTGAAAATTCCTGTTTTTACTGATACCGCGCCAGATTCTGTAAGTTCAGCTTTCTCAAATCCCTGATTTTCAGAAGAAACTTCAGCCTGGTATAATTCTTCATAAGAAGGATTATACACTACTTCATAGTTTCCTTTAATCCCCAATTTCTCTAAATCCTGGATGATTTTAGTGTTTTTCATTTTACTTATATTTTCTATTTCTTTATTGACTTCAACAAAAATAATATTAATTATTTGTTAAAGGTGGTTTAAATATACTGATATAAGTCAGAATGACAAATAAAAAAACGGAATCGTAAGGCTTTGATTATAAATTGATTATATTTTCCCACTCAAAAACAGTAGGAAAACCTTTCTCCCAAAAATAGTTCTTATAGTCCCCAAATTTGGCACTCATTACAAAATCTCCTCCCCATGCACCTAAACTTTTGACAAAGGAAGGGCAATCTGAGAATATTTTTTCTTTAACTGTGGAAATTTCAAGGAAATCAGCAATTTTATGCTCATGAATCATCATTAATTCAGAAAAACATTCCAATTCATTGCATAACATTATTTTCTTTGTGATATCTGAAAATTCATCAACCAATTCCGGAGACTTCTTTTTTGATTTATAAAAGTTGATTCCTTCTCTGCTATCCTGCTTCTGATTTAAGTGAATAAAAATCAGTTCATTTTTAAACGAAGGATTGAAATCTACCTTCTCATATTTAATCTCAGGTTTACTCTGGAAAAGAACTGCGGATTTTTCTTTTGCTACCGCTATATCATATCCACTTCCTCCTAAACTAATCGTATTCAGATGAAAAGGATCAATCTCGGCCCATTCTGCAAGATTATTCATCAAAGTAGAACTGCTCCCAAGACCATAGTCTGCAGGAAACTGAAGGTTAGTCTTTAACTGATAGGTAAGGTTGGTCTTGAATTTAGTAATAGAAAGCTGCTGAACATTCTTTAATGTTTTGACAATAAACTCAGCGTTTGATGGAATGTTGGTTTCTAAGATCTGCCAATTTTTATAATCAATAACAGCTTTCAACCATAATTTGTTTTGATGATAAGCTTCCCAATAAATAAGTGACTTTCCATCTTCTTTTTCTTCAAAGAAAAACTCTTGTCCCAGCTTGGTAGGTACCGCTAAGACAAGAGCTCCATCGATTGCGAAATATTCTGAAGTAAGCATAAGCTTGCCCGGTGAAAATATCGCGTTCATATATTTTTAATTAGATTGCAGAAGCAGCATCTACTGATCCGTCAATTTTTTTGATCAATCCCTGAAGGGTTTTTCCTGGTCCTACTTCTACGAAGTTGGATGCACCATCTTTAATCATATTCTGAACAGACTGTGTCCATTTTACAGGACCGGTAAGCTGAGCGATCAGGTTTTGTTTGATCTCGTCAGGATTCGTTACTGCTGTTGTAGTGATATTCTGGTATACTGGAATAGTTGCTTTTCTGAATTTTGTTTTTTCGATTGCTGCTGCCAGTCTTTCTTGTGCAGGCTGCATCAATGGTGAATGGAAGGCTCCGTTTACCGGTAATAACAATGCTCTTTTAGCACCCGCTTCTTTCAGTTTTGCACAAGCTTCTTCTACTGCAGGTGTTTCTCCTGAGATCACCAATTGTCCTGGACAGTTATAATTTGCAGGAACAACAATTCCGCTGATCTGTGCACAGATTTCTTCAACCTTAGCATCATCTAATCCTAAGATAGCTGCCATAGAGCTTGGATTGGCATCACAAGCGTCCTGCATAGCTTTTGCTCTTTCGGAAACTAATTTCAAACCGTCATCAAAGGACAGAACTCCATTGGCAACCAAAGCTGAAAACTCTCCTAAAGAGTGTCCTGCAACCATTTCAGCACCAAGACCGTTTACGGCTTTTAATGCTGCTACTGAATGTATAAATATTGAAGGCTGGGTAACCTCTGTTTTTTTAAGATCCGCGTCCGTTCCGTTAAACATAATGGAAAGAATGTCGAAACCTAAAATTTCATTGGCAGATTCCATCAGATCTTTAATATCTTTTCTAGAATCATACAATTCTTTTCCCATTCCTACGAACTGAGAACCCTGCCCTGGAAATACAAGTGCTTTCATGTATTGAATTAAATATTATGCAAATATAACTATAATGTTAACAATATTCTTTTTAAAGAGCTATAAATCATGTTAAGGTACCAGCCTGATTACTCTGTAACCAGTGTTTACATAAGCACCGTTAGCTTTAGATTTTACAAACTCAAATTTTGTAGCAAGCTGAGTCTGAACTTTATTCATCTGCTTGAAGATCTCGCCTTTTTTATTTTCTCTGGTTAACATGTCGTTTACTACATCAAAACCTACGATAGCATATTTTGGAGGAGTTTTACAGTATTTGCTTTTGTAAGCAGCCAGAATTTCTTTTTCAAAGCTGCCATCTGTATTGATCTTTCTATCCATCAGATATACCAGGCTGGCCTGGCTCAGCTCGTCAACTTTTTTCTCAAAAGTTGGAGAATAAAACATACTGAATGCTTTTACTCCCTGTACTTCTTTAGAAATAGCTATGATTCTGTTGGCAAAAGCATCTCCTGCTGCATTATCATCATTCGCCAAAATGGCAATAACCGGTGCAGACTGACCTGTCATCATATTCTGATCTGGCTGAATATCTGCTGGTGAGTTGACAATAATAATATTAGGGTTTTTCACAGCTTTTTCAAGCCCTGCTTTAATGTAATTGGCATTTTCTTTCTTAGCATCTGCCACTACATATATTTTTTGGTCAGAATAAATTCCTTTTACTTCTTCTACAATCTTATCCGCATATGTCTGATTATTCGTTTCAACGATAATCAGATTACTGTAGTTATATAGTTCCGGAGTGTTGGCAAATGGTGCTACAATCGGGATTTTCTGATTTTTGGTAAAATCAAGAACATCAATTACATTAGATTTAAAGAATGGACCAATAATAAGATCTGTATTATCAGGATTAATCTGTGTCAAAGAGTTTTTGAATGATGCTTCGTTTCCTGAATCTACTATTTTGATATCCAGTTTCTGTCCACCTCTGGCATTCCTTTCAATAGCAAGTTTAGCCCCTGTTAAAAAGTCAAGTGCCATTGCTCTGTACTGGGTTTCGTTTGTACTGTACCCAAATGGAAGCATTAGGATCACACTAAGGGCGTCACCGTTTTTCTTAATGTATGCTGCATCCTGTTTTTTGATCTTTAAAACCATTCCGGTTTTCAACCCATGAGAAAGGTCCGGGTTAAGAGCAATAAGTTCATCTATCGAAACACCGAATTTATTAACGATGGAAAATACAGTATCTCCCTGCTGAACGGTATAGGTTACATAATCGTCTCCTGCAGCAACATTGGAAGAGATCGTCGATTTCTCGTTCCCTGAATCCATTTTTGCTTTTGGATTTGTGGTCTCAGCAGCGTTATCCGTATTTGTATTAGTATTGGATGTTTTTATTTTAATGGTTTCACCAGGTTTAAGTCCTTTTTCTTCCAGTCCTGGATTTAAAGCAAAAAGGTCCTGCTGGCTGATTCCAAACTGTTTTGTAATTCTGTAATAATTATCTTTAGCCTGGATCACATAAGATTCTCCTTCTACAGCAGTGGTAACTGTTGTAGGTGTAATTGTCGTTATGTTTTTTTCTACAGCGGGTTCAGCATGTTTTTCTGCTGTTACAGTCTGTTGAGTGCCTCCATATTTTTTGATGCTGGCAAGAGGCAAAGTAATTTCATCTCCGATTTTCATATGAGAATCCAGTTCAGGATTCAGTTTTCTCAAATCGGTTTCAGAAATTCTGTATTGTTTTGTGATGCCATAAATCGTTTGCTTTGGCTGCAAAACAATTTTACCTGTTGAAGAAGTACTTGTACTTGAAGTTACTTTTTCTACCGGAGCTGTTTTTGTGACAACCGGAGTGGCTGTTTTATCAGATTTTATGGTTAAAACATCTCCGATAGCCAGTTTGCCATCTTTATGTTTTGGGTTTAGCTTCAGCAATTCATCTACAGTCATTCCATACTTTCTTGCAATGTTGTAAGGATTATCACCTTGCACAACCGTATGTGATTTTTGGGCTGAAACTCCCAAAACCATACATAAACTGGATAGAATAAAAAACCTCTTTATCATATTCGATAATTATAATTTACAAAAATACTTCTTTAAAATTAAATGGCAACAATTATTAATTTGGAATCTTGAACCACCATTTCTTCCAAACAATTTTCAAGCCACGAATAGCCATAATCTGAAAAGAATACACTAAAATTATAAACTCTCTCCTGCCATGTTTTGGCGGGATGAACATCTAAAAACAGATTTTCAAGTCTTTCCAGCAATTCATTTTGTTTTATTTTTTCAGCATGGAGCAGACGTTTTTTCATTCTTTTGAAAGACTTCAATTGTCTTACTTCTTCTGCCTTCACCATATTTCCAAAAGATTTCTCAGTGGTTTCTGCTGAAGTCCTCAACGCTGAAAAACTGTTGATCAGCAACTCTTCTTTCTCGTCGAGCAATTGTAAAATCGGATTATCTTTTAAAATCTTCTGATTGGTAAGTACTGTGAAGTTCTGGAAAAAATCTTCTATTTTAAGATTCAGTTTCTCAATTTTCCCTAATGTTTTCTCTTTCAGGAAAAGCATTGAGTTTCTTGGAATAAGAATAGGAAAAGGAGTAGCAATTTTTGAGAAATAATCTTTCAGCTCCAGCCAGTACATGATTTCGGCATTTCCTCCGATATAAGCCAGATTCGGAAGTACATTTTCCTGATACACGGGACGCATTAAAGCATTGGGACTGAATTTTTCCGGATGATTTTCCAATTCAGCCAGTATTTCTTCTTCTGTAAACTGAATGGGTTTATCTACGATGATATATTTCTGTCCGTTAAATTCTATTCTATCTCTGGTTTCAGAAAGGTAGAAAAGGTTAATTTCACGAGGATTTACCTGCACTTTTCCATATTTTCCCGTCAGAAAATCTACTTTCTTCTTAGAAGTTTTCTGTAAACTGAAATGAAGAAGTTCATCTTTAAATACCTCCTTCATCTGATTTTTAAGCTCTTTAGAATCTCCATCCAGAATCAAAAGTCCGAATTCTGAAAAAAGACGATTAACTAGAATCTTAATAGCCTCCGTTAAAGTGTTTCCTGTTTTATAAGCTTCCTTCATCATTAAGATCAGCTCGGTTCCAAAAATGGAATCTTTGAATTCTTTTTCAAATTCAGAAATAAAATAGGTATCACTGATCTCAATTCTTCCTACCGGACCGCCGGACTTCTCATTAGTCTCGTAATAATTATTTTCGGTTTTAAAATGATTGATCTCGGCAAAATCATGATCTTCTGAAGCCATCCAATATACCGGAACAAAATTAAAATCCGGGAAATTTTCTTTCAGATAGGTACATGTCTTTATGGTCTGAAGAATTTTATAGACAAAGAAAACAGGTCCCGAAAACAGGTTCAGCTGATGTCCTGTTGTAATGGTAAATGTATTTGGCTGTTTAAGATTCTCAAGATTTTCTTTCTGTTTTGAAGAAAGTGAGAGGCTCGAAAGCTGGCCTTCTAATACTTCAGATAAAATTTCTCTCTTCCCTGATGAGAAAGAGTCTTTTTTCAAATGAATCTGTTGTTTAAAATGATCTAAAGAAAATGTATTATTTTCAAAACCCTCAATTTTCTGATTTAAAAAATCTTTTACCAATTGAGGAATGCTTTCTATATCGTTGAATGATATTTTATTTATTGTTTTCAACCTGTACAGTTTTTAGTTGAACAAATACCACACGATCCCGATGTTCAGTCTGAAATCATATACCGGATAATGTGGAAATGCATATGCTTTGTTATTGGAAATAACAGTTCCTATCTGCTGACCTTCTATGAAAAAGAACATCTTTTTCACCTTCATATTGATATAGATATCGGCAATAGGCTGCCCTCCAATTGAAAATGAATCTGCTCTTGGAAGGATATATTCATTAAGAACAGGAAAATAATCTCTTGACGCAAATTTAGAGAAGTAATATACTTTAATACCTGCCTGAATTTCTGCTGCTTTTTTGAATGCCTGTGTCTGATAGAAGAAATTGGCTCTCCCAATAAAGCCTGGCATAGGAAGCAATTCTTTATTCGTTAAAGTATTTTGGAAATGCACCCTCGTATTCAGATGGAATTTATTGAAGCTGAATGTAGCATCGCCCCCTATTTGAGAGATATTCACAGAATTATCACTTTGCTTCGGGCTTCCGTTACTGTCAAAATAAGTATAGTTATCTATTCTGAAATAGTTGGCGAAAATCTCTGTTTTAAACCATTTCAGATTGATGCTTCCTCCCACTTCCATTACAGACTGATTCTTTGCATTTTCAAGATAATAATTGAAATTGTTGTAAACAGAAGTGTTCAATAAGTAATTAAATGAAGGATAAGCACTTTGGAAATTCACTTTAGCATTAACGAAATAATCTTTAATAGGCTCGAACTTCAGATTGTTGGTTGTTTTCAGGTAGCTTTTAAACTGGCTTCCGTTTGAAAATTCCAGGAATGAGTTCAATTGAATTTTGTCCCAAAGTTTTACCTGCAGATTTCCTACAGCTCCGATTCTGTTTTCTTTAAGCTCACCAGGAAAAGGAACGCCATTAAGGGCAACAACATCTCTTATTCCCAATTTGATCATCTGATAACGTACACCAGCATCCAATTTGAATTTTTCATTATTAAAAATCAAGCTTACCGTATTGCTGAAGTTTTCAGAATATTTTTTTGTGGTCAATGGGAAACCATCAACCAGTTCAGTAGGAGCATCATACCAATAAGATTCCAGCGCTGTCTGATTATAGTAATATTTATTCCCTTGATGAGAAATAATATGTTTTATACTGAATGGAAATTTCCCGGAATTGAATGGCGTAAACTGGTGGCTCAGGTAGTATCTTCTGTAAGAAAACTGTGAGCTGCTGGATGCCAGGTTTACCTGAGCATTTTGCCTGTTACTATAATTACTGTCACCATTCATGAACAGATTATCCTCGGTAATACCTCCACTTTCCTGATTGTTTACATTCTGGTGAAGATAGTGTGCGAAGATTTCATAGTTTCCGCTTTTTGAAATATAGTGCCCTGAAAATAGAGTATTATTATTCGCAGCTAATGAATTTCTGTAAAGTCCCTGAGAACGAAGTCCCATATATTCAAGAGCAAAATTGAATCTTTTCCCAATATTTTGAGTGTAAGTAGAGGTTAAAGCCGCACCGTTTCGCATTGCATTATGATATACAAATGAAGCGGTAGGAGTTTTTACGTCATAGTATTTCACATCATTTGCCCCAATGATCATATAAGATTTATTGGATGGCAGTAAGGAAAGATTCTGTTCGTCATTTACCTCAAATACCAACGGATTGAATCCAGATCCTATATTGGCAGTCTGTACTCTTCCAAAGTTATCCTTATTATTTTGTTGTGAAAAGATATAGGTTTTATCAAAAGTCATTACGGTATCAAAAACTTTCTTTTCAGAAAACTGGGTCTGATACTGATAATCATTAATAGTAGGCTTGAAAATTTTCAGGGAATCTTTTTTCCCGGAATCTATCACAAGAGTATCTTCTTTTTTAGGTTGAGGCTTTGTATCAGCTTTATTAACGACCTGCGCTTTGGCTACAAAACTTAAAGAGAAGAGTATGAAAAGGATGTACTTCATTATTCATTATTGTACAGCAAAAATAAGAAATAAAAGGACATAAAAAACCCCACAATAAATGTGGGGTTTGAGATATTTTTATTAGAAAAATTTTAGTTTTTCACTAAGACAAATTTATTACCACTAGAAGTACCTGCATTACCTGAGAAAGTAAGAGCAGAAATATTTATACCACTAGTACAAAAGTTAACTGTCCCTGTACCAGATATATTCATATTACCCGTAGATCCTCCATAACTAAAAGCTTGATTGGAAGCTACTGTGATACTACCATTATTCTGAACAGTAACAAGCATGTAAGATGTAGTCGGGTTGCTAATATAAGGATTGTTGGTTGACAATATCTTAAATTGGTTAGCGGCAGGACCTGGCTGTATAGTAATTAGATCTCCTGGTGAATAATCTTCCCAAGTATCTGTTACAACCTTATACGTTCCAGTGAAACCTGACATATTAAATGGACATTCTAATGAATATTTCAATGTGTGAGTTTGATTGAACGTAGCATTAGGCACTGACGAAGAAATCTTAAAAGTAATCACTTTTTGTGTTTCCAAAGCACCACTTTCTAATAATTGTACTTTAAAGCTTCCAACCTTTTGTCCAGCAGGAAGATTATCCGTTTTATTTAGAATCTTAAAATCAACACCTTCTACTGCTGTAGAATTAGCGGCATCAACAGCAATTTTTACTTCTGTATTTTGCCTTGCTTCACTTAAAGTGGTATATACTACTGCAACCTCTCTAGATGTTGTTCCTTTTACTACTGTTGCCTCAGAGCTTTCAGCACCAAAACTCACAAAATTATCACCGTCATATACTGCATCGTCTCTCTCTGAACAAGCAGAGATCATTAATGCAAAAAGGGGAATACTTAAATATTTTAAAATTTTCATAGCTAAAATTCGCTTTTAATTATTAATAACCAGGGTTTTGTTGCACTTGAGGATTTAAATTAATCTCCTGAACCGGGATAGGCAATGTATACTTATGGCTATTGTTCGGAAGGTTGGTAACCGTAACAACATCATCTGTTTGGTTTCTATCCATAGTAACACCTGCTGCAGTAGCCAATCTTTTTAAATCTATATATCTGTGTCCTTCTAACGCAAGATCTACTCTTCTCTCCTTTAAAATATCAGCATATGCAGCTGTAGATGACGCATATACAGGAAGAGGAGCTATTCCACTGCTGTATCTTTTCGCTCTTACTTGTTGAATTAATGTTGCTGCACCTGTAAAATTATTAGCAGCTGTTTCACATTCCGCTAAGATGAAATACATTTCTGATAATCTAAATACCTTTAAATCATTTCTTGTAGCAGCACTTGTTTTACCTGGGTATTTATCTACTACCAGTTGATCAGTATCTCTAGGAGAAGTACTTGTTAAATAATTAGGATCAATTATAGATGAAGGATCAACATATACTGATCTTCTAACATCACCTGGAGTTGTATCAATGATATTATATAGATTTCTTCCTAAAGCCCACATTGGATTTCCTGTAATACTAGAACTGTTGGTATTCCATCTTGTTCCAATTGAACTTCCGTTTCCTGTAGCTAATCTGTTTAATGCAAAAATAATTTCTCCTCTTGCTGTGTCATTCCACATTGTTGGATATGCTGAAGCAGCAGTTAATGACAATCCAGCATTAGATATTACATCCTGTGCATATTGCTTAGCTAGAGTTGTATTACCTCTGTAAAGGTTAAACCTTGCAGAGACCGCATTTACAAATCCCTTATCTACATAAAATCTACCTGCTGGAGCATTATAAGCTAATATACCTCTTGCATAGTCTAAATCTGCATTAATAAAATCATAAACATCTTGATTTTTGCTTCTTGGAAGCTTTACATCAATTACTGGAACATCTTTTAGAAGCAAAACACCTAAACCGTTTGCATCTTTCATATCCGGAGCGAAAAAAGTCTCTAATTGAAGATAGCAGAAAGCTCTTATCGCTCTCGCTTGCGCAATTATTGAGTTATATTGAGCTACTTCAGTAGGAGCTGGAGTAACTTTTGCTGCACCAGCAAGCAATCTGTTCACACGGTTAATTACCAAATAATGCTGAGCCCAGATTCCGGTAGTTAATCCCGTAGTAGGATCTATAAAATAACGGTGAATTTCATATTCCTGACCACCACTACCTGCTCCTGGCTTTACCTCGTCAGTAAATACTGCAGAGAAATAAATATCATTATTAGTATCCATGTTGGCATACACAGATCCAACTAAATAATCATTCAGATTTGATACACTTGTAAATAAAG
Organism: Chryseobacterium viscerum; assembly: GCF_025949665.1. Lineage (NCBI taxonomy): Bacteria > Pseudomonadati > Bacteroidota > Flavobacteriia > Flavobacteriales > Weeksellaceae > Chryseobacterium > Chryseobacterium viscerum. The sequence continues at coordinate 190,381 of NZ_JAPDFT010000002.1, forward strand.
TGGCGTCATCCAGTAATCCCGGCTGCTCTATATCAATAGCATCCTTACAACTGTTTAAAGTAAAACCAACTGACGATAGACATACTGCTATCACTAATGCTTTTTTATATATTTTATTCATTGTTTCTTTTTTTAAAAATCTACATTAACCCCTACAGAATATGTTTTGGGATTTGGATATACGTTAAGTGAATACGTTGTAATCGGCTCCACATCAAAACCTTTCCATCCTGTGAAAGTATAAATGTTTTCAGCTTGTGCAAAAACCTTAATAGAATTAATTGGTAAATTACCTAATGCTTTTTTGTCGAAAGTATATCCAACGCTTACATTCTTCAATCTAACAAAATCAGACTTGAAAAGGAATCTGTCAGAAGAACCTTCTAATGTTGAATTTACAGCTGATAAACTTGGTACTGTAGCATTCGTATTATTTGGAGTCCAAGCATTCAATAGATCAGCTGAAACGTTAAGTCCAGATGCAGCATAAGAAGGATTCATTACCCAAGAATATAGGTTATCATAGATATATCCTCCTTTCTGATAAGAAAATAAAGCGTCTACGAAGAAACCATCATGTTGGAAATTAAATCCAAATCCACCTGTATACTTAGGCATAGGGCTTTTTCCTGTAAGTCTTCTATCACCTGCAGTTGGCGTTTGAGTTACATTTCCGTTGATATCTAAAAATAGCTGTTCTCCGTTAGCTGGGTTAACACCTAAATAAGGATAAAGCTGCCATTGATCTGCTGGTCCTCCAACACCATCAACAAAATCACCTGTAAGATCAGGAGCTTCCATGCTGATAATCTTGTTAGAGTTATACCCCACATTTCCAAATACAGATAGTTTTGTATTCGCTTTTCTTAGTAGGTGAATTCTTAGTGATCCTTCAACCCCTTTATTATCCATAACACCATTATTTCCTCTTAATGAACCTTGACCTGTAACATAAGTTACCGGAATAGAGTTAAATAGTCTTGATGTTCTTTTTTGATAATAGTCAAAAGTACCTTCTACCAACCCTTTATAGTTGAAATCTACTCCTAAATCGAGTTGTTTTACCTCTTCCCATTTTAGATTCTGGTTTCCAAGGTTTGCCAAATAATATCCAGGTAAGCTTTGGTAAGCCGGAGCTGTAGTAGGGTTCGGTCCATTATAATCTAAATATGAAGAAGGACCTACTGTTAATACATTGGTATTGTTAGCAACTGTAAATAAGTTTTGGTTACCTGTTGTTCCTAGTGAAGCTCTTAGTTTCAATAAATTGAACCCAGATCCTTCCATAAAGCTTTCTTTATCAATATTCCATCTTCCTGCTACTGACCAGAAAGTTTCCCATCTGTTATCTTTAGGGAATCTATATGATCCATCTCTTCTTATCACCCCAGACACACCATATTTTCCTTGGTAGTCATAATCTACAGTTCCAAAATAAGCCAGCGTTCCTGCAGTAACTTTCAATGCACTTGCAGAAGGACGGTAGATATTTGGTGTAGCAGGGTTAAAAGGAACATATCCGGTTCCTGCACCGAATTCCCAAACTAAAGGATCAAGACCGTTCTGCTGTTGAGTATAACTTTGCCAGTTTACTTTAATATAATCTAGATAAGCAGCAGCAGTAATAGTATGATCACCAAATGAATGGTTATACGTAATATTTGTAGTGGTATTGAAAGTTAAATCGTTTACTGTATTAAATTGCTCAAATCCACCATATTTTGCCCCTTGTCCTGCAGCTACTACTAAAGATAAGTAACCGTTTGCTGCTCTTGCAAATTGTCTTTGATAATTTTTATAGTCAACACCTGTTCTATTTCCAATACTTAAATCTGACGTAAGTTTGTAATTACCACTTACGTTAGCTGTTAAGCTGGTTTCCGTAAACTGGTTTCTAATACCCCCCATGATATTATCATAAAGAATATATGCTCCGTTTCCGTTACCACTAGCCTGTCCAATCTGATTGAATAATCCCAATCCATTGCTAAATGTTGGCGCTGCTAAGTAAGGTGCAGAAAGCACTGTTCCAAATAATGGATTCTGTACAGTGTTTGCATTAATAGCAGTATTGGTTTCGTCGTCCAACTGATTTCTTTTAGAAAATCCTAAACCAATGATTGCACCGAAGGTTAATTTTCCATCGCTGCTTTTTCCATTAAGGTTATTTCTCAGAGTAAATCTTTTGAAATCTGTCCCACGAATGTTACCTTCGCTATCAACATAACCTAATGAAACAAAGTTACTTATATTTTCTCCACCTGCACTTACCGATAATGTATGTTGCTGGCTCATACCAACTCTGGAAAACAGATCTCTCCAGTCTGTATTGGTAGTGAAATTATTTATATCATTTTGAGACATTGTAGCTCCTTTTCCACCTCCCGCATTCTTCTGAACCTGTAATAATTCTCTTCCGGAAGACATGTTATAATCCGTTTTTGGCAAAACAGAAAAAGAAGTTAATGCATCATAGGAAATTCTAAGCTTTGAGTTAAACTTACCACCTTTAGTAGTGATCACAACAACCCCGTTAGCAGCTCTGTTTCCATAAATTGCAGTAGCCTGTGCATCTTTTAGAATACTAAACGTATCAATATCATTAGGGTTTAAGTTTCTAAACTGTGATCCAGATGTAATGATCCCGTCTATAACATATAAAGGATCCGTAGAACCATTTAGGGAACTAAGTCCTCTGATGATAATATTAAACTTACCAGAACCCGGAGATCCAGATGCTGAGTTCGCTACTATACCAGGTGCTGTACCCTGTATAGAGTTAAGAACAGAAATATTTGGTCTGTTCTCTAATGTTTCAGAACCAATGGTTACTGAAGAAGCACTAGATTTAGCCTTAGTAGATGTCTTGCTATAACCTAACACAACAATTTCATCAATTTTCTGTTCTTTGTCCTTTTTAGAACCTGTTGTGTCTTTTTGAGCAAATACTACCTGCCCTGTGAAAAATAACACACCGGCTGTCAGTACACGTAATTTAACATTCATATTAACAAATTTTAATATATTTAATGGGCAAATATGTTAATAAATATTAACATCTACAAATTAAACCTTCGTTTAAACTACGCTTTTTTTAAATATTTCATTTAAATCCTACATAAATCAAATAAGATTCCATAATAATAGATAGTTTTTATTATGTGAAAATTATTTTTTTTACGCATTTAGTTCGTTTTAACAAATTATTAATAACTTAAAAATTATTATTTAGAATTATTATAAATTAAGCAAGTCTAGAAAATAAAAATACCCCTTATAAAAAAGTGGTTTTCACCTATTTAGGATATAATTATTTAAATTTTATATTGGACCCTTTTTTCGTAGACTACAACTATAGTCCCAATTATGGTGTTACAGTAATATTTCAGAAAACATCATCTTTGAAGCACATACTCCACATTCCATCTAATTTAATGATATTGCTCCCTTACTATTATTTTTGAAATAATAAATACAATTCCTCAAAAGAATAATCTATTAGAGTTTTATGAATTTAGAGATTTCAGTCCTGTTAAGATCTGTGCAAATTTAACTTTCTTTATTAATACCATAATAAAAATAGTAAGAATGTAATAATCAAAGACAAATTATAAAGAGAAGTCTAAAGTACTAAAAAGTTAAACTTAGCTAAAAATGCGTATAAATTTCACCATTATAATTTGAACATTTTCAAGTGGTTCAAATTATGTATTTTTTTCCTGACAGATATCCAAAAGGTCATTTGCACAAAATAAGTTAACAAATCCTAAAAGTACATTATAGCATTCATCATTTTTTACTAACTTTACCAAACAATAACCAGCTAATTATATAAATAATTAGAAATAACTTAAAAAATGAAAAAAATCTTATCCATCGCTTTATTTTTACCGTTTGTATTTGTAGATGCTCAACAGTCTTTAAATATAAACAACATAACCGGTAGCCAATCTGTCTTTGAAAGTGTAGTAGCTTCAGGAACCGGAGCTCCAATAAAATATGAAGATATACAAGGATCTCCTTATCAATCACCACTTTTTCAAAAAGCTTCTGTGGGAGAAAAATATGGAAATATCGATGTGAGGTATAATGCTTACACTGATGATATAGAGTTTTTAAACAATGGAAAAATTGAAGTTTTACCTAAACAGGACGATTTCTCCAGAATTGAAGTTCTTTCGTCTAAACAAGCTTTTGTTTATTTTAAGAACTCTACAGAACCGAAAGGTTACCTTACCGAGATTGCAAAAGGAAAAAATTCCGTTTATAAAAAGGAAAAAACTATTTTTAAGGATGCAGCTGCAGCTGCTAACACCTATCAGACAGGGAAACCCGCTATGTTTGTAAAACAAGATCCTGTTTACTATATAAAAACAGCTTCAGGAAGCACAAGTAAGGTATCATCATTAAAAAAAATAACAGATCTTTTTCCAGAAAAAGAGAAAGAGTACAACACATATATTAAGTCTAATAATTTAAAATTTAATGATTCTGATATAGCTAAACTAGTAGATTTTATCAATCAATAATTAATAGATATTTAATTATTCTGAAACTTTATAAAAATCCGAGTATAACTTATTTATACTCGGATTTTATATATATATATATCACATTTAGTTTACTACAAACATCATAGGATCTCTTCAGCTTTTTGTATGTAATTTTTTCTTACAAAAGCATTTCCTTATTTTAATTTTTAAAAGCATTTTGACATTACCAACTATATTTTAATCCCCACAACCACAAATCTTTAAGAACACGGATAATAATAAAAAATCCACCTCACAAGTGAGGTGGATTTTTTATTATTTATTGTAACTATTAGTTTCAGACTAATATCATCTATTATTTCAGTTTTTTCTTAACTGCTACTTCTTCGTAAACCTCAAGAATATCTCCGATTTCGATGTCATTATACCCTTTCAGGTTCAGACCACATTCGTAGCCTTTTGTGACTTCTTTAACATCGTCTTTGAAACGCTTCAAGCTTTCAAGTTCACCGTCAAATTTAACAATACCATCTCTTAATAGACGTACTTTCGATTGTCTTGTAACCTTCCCGGTAAGAACCATACATCCGGCAATTGAACCAACTTTAGAAATCTTGAATACCTCACGGATTTCAACATTACCAATTACCTGCTCCTGAATTTCCGGAGAAAGCATTCCTTCCATTGCTTCTTTCACCTCATCAATTGCTTTATAGATAACAGAATATGTTCTGATTTCAATTTCTTCACGGTCTGCAAGTTCTTTTGCATTAGCACCTGCTCTCACATTGAATCCAATGATAATTGCATCTGATGCTGCTGCTAAGTTGATATCAGATTCCGTAATCTGTCCTACACCTGAGTGAAGAATTTTTACACTGATTTCCTCTGTTGACAATCTTTGCAACTGATCAGAAAGTGCTTCTACAGAACCATCCACGTCACCTTTAAGAATAATGTTCAATTCTTTGAATTCTCCTAAAGCAATACGTCTTCCTAATTCTTCAAGTGTTGTATGTTTTTTCGTTCTGATAGAAAGTTCTCTCTGAAGCTGTTCTCTCTTGTTAGCAATGGCCTTACCTTCACTTTCGTCAGCATATACACGGAATTTATCACCAGCAGTAGGTGCTCCGTCTAAACCTAAGATTGTTGCAGGAATTGAAGGACCTGCTTCAGCAAGATTTTTCCCTCTTTCATCAAGCAAAGCTTTTACTTTACCGTGATTTTTACCAGCCACTACATAGTCTCCTACTCTTAAGGTTCCGGTTTGTACTAGCATTGTAGCAACATAACCTCTTCCTTTATCTAAAGATGCTTCAATAACAACACCGTTTGCAGAACGATCAGGATTCGCTTTCAGTTCAAGCATTTCAGCTTGTAATAAAACTTTCTCCAATAATACATCTACGTTATTACCAAACTTGGCTGATATCTCCTGCGCCTGAACATTTCCTCCCCATTCTTCAACTAAAACCGGAGGGTTTAATCCTGAAAGTTGTTGACGAATGTTATCAGGGTTTGCATTTGGTTTATCAACTTTATTGATTGCAATAATCATTGGTACCTGTGCAGCCTGGGCGTGAGCAATTGCTTCTTTCGTTTGCGGCATTACATCATCATCGGCAGCAATTACAATAATAGCGATATCTGTGATTTGTGCACCTCTCGCTCTCATTGCTGTAAAGGCTTCGTGACCAGGAGTATCTAAGAATGTAATTCTCTGACCATTTTCCAGTTTCACGTTATAAGCACCAATATGCTGAGTAATACCTCCGGACTCACCTGCGATTACATTAGTTTTTCTAACGTAATCCAATAATGAAGTTTTACCGTGGTCAACGTGTCCCATTACGGTAACTACCGGTGCTCTTGATACTAAACTCTCTTCGCTGTCGATTTCATCTTCGCTATCGCTTTCTTCAAGATCAGCATCCGAGAATTCAATTTTATAACCAAACTCATCTGCTACCAATAATAAAGTATCAGCTTCAAGTCTTTGGTTCATGGTAACCATTACACCTAATGAGAAACAAGCAGAGATTACTTCAGTTGGAGAAACATTCATTAAACTTGCCAATTCACCTACAGTGATGAATTCTGTTACTTTAAGAGTTCTGTCTTGTGCTTCAAGCTCCTGCTGACGCTCATCCTGCTCTCTACGGAAAGTTCTTTTATCTTTTCTGTGTTTTGCAGATTTAGATTTACCTCCTTTATTAGTAAGTTTTTCTAATGTTTCTTTGATCTGGTTCTTAACCTGCTCGTCAGTCAGCTCAACTGGCATAACTCTTTGTCCAGGTCTGTTGTTGTTTTGTCCGCCTTTTTTGAAGCCGCCACCTTGACCTTGTGGACGATTTCCGCCACCTTGGTTATTTCCAAAACGGTTTCCACCCTGGCCTTGGCCGCCCTGACCTTGAGGACGATTTCCTTGTCCTCCCTGACCTTGACGGTTTCCACCTTGTCCACCATTATTGTTATGCGGACGGTTACCTCCTTGACCTTGGCCTTGTCCGCCTTGGTTATTATTATTTCCTGAGTTTTGATTATTCCCCTGACCTTGTTGGTTATTCTGGCCACCAGGTTTTTCAATTCTCTTTCTTTTCTTTTTTGCTCCAGAACCTGGTTTTGGTGCAAATTGAGTCAAGTCAATCTTTTCTCCAACAATCTTAGGACCGTCAAGTTTTTGATACACTGTCTCAATTTTCTGAGGCTCCTGAGATTCAGGCTCAGCCTCTACTTTTGGAGTTTCCACTTTTTTCTCCTCTACAACAGCAGGTTTTGGAGTTTCTTTTACGGGTTCCACAGGTTTCACTTCTTCTTTTTTCTCCTCCATTTTTGGCTTGTCTTTTTTCACAGGTCTGTTTCTAGATTCTATTTGAGACAAATCAATTTTATCCAAAACTTTGAATTCCTGTTTTTCAGGAGCTGCTTTTACTTCCGGCTGTTCTTCTTTCACAATTTCTTCTTTCTTTTCTTCAACCGGTGTTGCAACAGGAGCCACAGGAACTGCAGGAGCTTCCTCAACTTCAGGCTTCTTAGGTTCTAGATCAATTTTACCTAAAATTCTAGTTTCTGGTTTATTTGCTTTAGCTCTTATCACTTCAGGGGTTTTCTTTTCTTCAATTTCCAGTTTTTCTTCCGGAACTTTAGTGATCACCACCTCATGGGAAGCCTTTCTTTGTTCGCCGTCTTTAGCAAACTCAGCCTCCAATGCAGAATATGCCGATTCTTCCAATTGAGCGTTAGGATTGCCTTCAACCTCGAAACCCCTTGACTGTAAAAATTCTACTAATCTGGACATCGAAATGTTGAATTCCTTAACCGCTTTATTTAATCTAATTTTTGGCATCTATATTATTTACTGTTTTTTAATTTTTAAAATTAAAGTATTTCCTTTTTACTGTTTATTAAAATTTATTTAAATCTTAATCTTCAAATTCTTCTCTCAAAATACGTTTTACCTCTTCGATTGTTTCTTCTTCAAGGTCTACCATATTTAAAAGACTTTCAGTTTCTTTATCCAATACTGATTTTGCAGTTGTAAGTCCTACTTTCTTAAACTCATCCAAAATCCACTGCTCGATATCGTCATTAAATTCTCTCAATTCAACATCGTCATCCTCGCTGGACTCTCTGTATACATCAATTTCATATCCTGACAACCAAGAAGCCAGTCTAATATTCTGTCCTTGTTTTCCAATCACTTTAGAAATCTCTTCAACAGGAGTATATACTAGTGCATAGTTTTGATCCTCATTGATGTCAATTTTATTGACAGTAACGTTTCCTAAAGCTCTCTTCACCAAAATCTCAGGGTTTTTAGACCACTGAATAACATCGATGTTCTCATTTCTCAACTCTCTTACAACCCCATGAATTCTGGATCCCTTAACACCCACACAGGCACCTACCGGATCAATTCTGTCATCATAAGCATCTACTGCAATTTTCGCCTTTTCACCAGGAATTCTCACTACCTTTTTCAGCATAATTGTTCCGTCCTGGATCTCAGGAATTTCCAGCTCTAATAATTTCTCAAGGAATTTAGGTGCAGTTCTGGAAATAATAATCTGCGGTTTAGAACCTTTAAAGTCTACTGTTTCAACAATAGCTCTGATATTCTCACCCTTTTTAAAGAAGTCGGATGGGATCTGGTTTTCTTTTGGTAAAATAAATTCATTTCCTTCATCATCCAGCAAAATCACATGCTTGTGACGAATATGGTGGATTTCCCCAACAACAATTTCCCCAATTTTATCTCTAAACTGCTCGTACAGCATTGCATTATTGTGCTCCTGAAGTTTTGTAGCCAGAATCTGCTTAAGGGTAAGAATATTTCTTCTTCCCAACTGTGCAACAGGAATTTCCATTGTAAAGTCCTCACCCACTTCGAAGGTAGGGTCAATCTTCTTTGCTTCAGAAATTTCAATTTCCAAATCATCATCTTCAGACATTTCGTCCTCTACAATTGTTTTATTTAAAAATATCTGAAAATCTCCTTTATCCGGGTTTACAATCACATCAAAATGATCATCTGAGTCAAATCTTTTTCTCAAAAGAGTCTTCAGTGAATCTTCAATAATTGCCATAAGATCAATTTTACTGATCCCCTTTTCGTCTTTAAAATCACCAAAGGATTCAATCAACGCTATATTATCCATCTATTCTTTTTTCTTTTTAAAATTTAATTACTACTAATGCTTTCTTGATTTCGGAGTAAGCAATTTCTTTCTCCTCTTCTACATCTACTTTTCCTTTTCCGATATCTTTCGGCTTACGGTAACGCAAAGTAAGTGTGATCTTTTCATCATCTACTTTTGACAATTCTCCTTCTATTTTAGAAGAATCCTCCAGCATCACCTCAATCTCTCTTCCAATGTTTTTACCGAACTGTCTTGGTGTGGATAATGGCTCGCTTAATCCGGCAGACATCACCTGAAGACTGAAGTCATGCTCTTCACGATCCATATTGAATTCTATTGCACGGCTTGCATCAAGGCAGTCCTGCAGTGAAACTCCGTTATCACCATCTAAAATCACTGTAATATCATCCCCTGCAGAAATTTTAAGATCAATAAGAAACAGATCTTTTCTGGTCTCAAGGAATTCATTTAACAATTCGTCAATTCTTTTTCTAAACTCCATATAATTTTATCTTGATTTACAGTACGAAAAAAGGCTTTCTTCCGAAGCCTTCCCATTTTTTCCCGTAAATCCATTGCAAATATAAGCATTTTTTCCAAAAACACAAAATTATCTTAAGTATCAAGCAAATAGCGCCAGATTCATTTACAATAAATTAAAGGAATATGTCACAGGATTTTTATTACTTTTGTCTTTAGAATTTTAAAACAAACATTTTGAATATAACGATTGTAGGAACAGGTTATGTAGGACTAGTTACAGGAACTACTCTGGCAGAACTTGGCAATTCAGTATACTGTGTTGATATTGATGAAAAAAAAGTAGAAGGTTTGAAAAACGGCATTGTTCCCATCTATGAGCCGAACCTAGAAGAGATGTTTTTAAGAAACATTCAGTCTGAAAGATTATTTTTCACTACTGATCTTAAAGAAGCCTTAGACAAAAGCGAGGTAATATACCTGGCATTACCAACTCCTCCGGGAGAAGACGGCTCTGCAGATTTATCTTATGTACTTCAAGTAGCCAACAACATTGGCGAGATGATGACAGAATACAAAGTTGTTGTCAACAAAAGTACGGTTCCTGTAGGAACTGCAGACAGAGTAAGAGAAACAATCTCTTCCAAAACAAACCTCCCTTTTGATGTAGTTTCAAACCCTGAATTTTTAAGAGAAGGTTTTGCCGTTGAAGACTCTATGAATCCTTCAAGAGTAGTGGTAGGTGCCAGCTCAGAAAGAGCAAAAGACATCATGTCTAAAATTTATCAGCCTTTTACCAATACGGGAATTCCAATTATCTTTATGGATGAGAAATCATCGGAGCTTACAAAATATGCTGCGAACTCATTTTTAGCAGTAAAGATTACCTTTATGAACGAAATTGCAAACTACTGCGAAAAAGTGGGCGCAGATGTAGATAAGGTAAGACTGGGAATGGGTAGCGATGACAGAATCGGGCATAGATTCTTATTCCCTGGAATCGGATATGGGGGAAGCTGCTTCCCTAAAGATGTAAAAGCACTTATAAAATCCGGAAAGCAGGAAGATTTTAATTTCCAGATTCTTGAAGCTACTGAAAATGTAAACACCACCCAAAAAGTAATTCTGGTGTCTGAAATTGAGAAATATTTCGGGGGTAATATAGAAGGAAAGAAAATTGCTATGTGGGGACTTGCCTTCAAAGCAAATACGGATGACATCAGAGAAGCTTCATCTCTGGACAATATTGCTCTTCTTCTGGAAAAAGGCGCAGAAATTGTAGCATATGATGCAGTTGCAGAAAGCAATGTTCAGAAACTCCTTGGCAGCAAAATACAATATGCCAAAGGAATGTATGATGCACTGGAAGATGTTGATGCATTATTTATTGCCACAGAATGGCCGGAGTTTAAAAATCCTAATTTTGAGCTTATGGCTAAAAAAATGAAAAACAAAGTCATTTTTGACGGCAGAAATATGTACCCATTGGAAATCCCTGAACAAAACGGGTTTCATTATAAAAGTATAGGAAGAAAGACCATCTCAAAATAAATCAATGAAAAACATTATCATTACAGGAGGTGCCGGCTTCATTGGCTCCCATGTTGTAAGAGAATTTGTAAAAAACAATCCGGATACTACGATCATCAATCTTGATGCTCTCACCTACGCCGGAAATCTTGAAAACTTAAAGGACATTGAAAATGAACCTAATTACGTTTTCGAAAAAGCAGATATCACAAGCCCGGAAGAACTTAGAAGGGTTTTTGAAAAATACAACCCGGATGCTGTAGTACATCTGGCAGCAGAAAGCCATGTAGACAGAAGTATTACTGATCCTATGGCATTTATTAACACCAATGTAAACGGAACAGCTAATCTTCTGAATCTTTGTAAAGAGTTCTGGACATTAAACTCTGACCATACTCATGGCAGATTCCCGGATGAAAAAAGAACCAATCTTTTCTACCATATTTCTACCGACGAAGTATATGGAAGTTTGGGTGAAACAGGATTCTTTTTAGAAACAACTTCATACGACCCGCAATCTCCATATTCTGCTTCAAAAGCAGCTTCCGATCATTTGGTAAGAGCTTACGGAAATACATACGGAATGCCGTTCATCGTATCCAACTGTTCTAATAATTACGGACCGAATCATTTCCCGGAAAAACTGATTCCTCTTTGCATTTCAAATATTATCAACGAAAGACCGCTTCCTATTTATGGTGATGGAAAATACACCAGAGACTGGTTATTTGTAATTGATCATGCCAAAGCAATTCATCAAATCTTTAAGGAAGCAAAAACCGGCGAGACTTATAACATCGGAGGATTCAATGAGTGGCAAAATATTGATCTTGTAAAAGAACTGATCAAACAAATGGATGCCAAACTGGAAAGACCGGAGGGCTATTCTGAAAAACTGATCACTTTTGTCAAAGACAGACCAGGCCATGATAAACGTTATGCTATTGATGCCACAAAACTGAATAAAGATTTAGGCTGGAAACCATCGGTAACCTTTGAAGAAGGACTGGGAAAAACAATTGACTGGTATCTTGAAAACAAAGAATGGCTTGAAAATGTAACTTCAGGAAATTATCAGGATTACTATAACAAGCAATACAGCTAAAGATCCGGCTATTGAGAAAATAAAGAATGAACTGAAATAATTCTCATTCTTTATCATACCCCTGAATAGCAAAAGAAATTCAACTTATAACACAAAAGAAATAAGCGTAATACGCACCACCAAATGAAAGGAATAATATTAGCCGGAGGATCCGGAACAAGACTTTACCCTCTTACCATTGCAGTGAGCAAGCAGCTAATGCCTGTTTACGACAAACCAATGATCTATTATCCACTTTCCACACTACTTTTAGCAGGAATCAAGGATATTCTGATTATCACCACACCACACGACCAGGAAGGTTTTATTAAGCTTCTGGGTGATGGTTCTCAAATTGGCTGTAATATAGAATACGTTGTACAGCCAAGCCCCGATGGCTTAGCACAGGCATTTATTTTGGGAGACCAGTTTATCGGCGATGATTCTGCTGCGCTGGTATTAGGTGATAATATTTTCTACGGTTCCGAAATGGGAACTTTACTGAAAAATAAAACCAATCCCAATGGAGGTGTTGTTTTTGCCTATCACGTTGCTGACCCCGAAAGATATGGTGTTGTAGAATTTGATAAAGATTTAAAGGCTGTTTCAATTGAAGAAAAACCTCTCAACCCTAAGTCAAATTATGCGGTACCCGGTCTTTACTTTTATGATAACGATGTGGTAGAAATTGCTAAAAACATCAAGCCTTCTGCAAGAGGTGAACTGGAGATCACCGATATCAACAATGTCTATTTAAAAAACGAAAAACTTGAGGTTGCTGTTCTTGACAGAGGTACTGCATGGTTGGACACCGGAACTTTTGACTCTCTTCATGACGCTTCAGAATTTGTAAGCGTTATAGAAAAAAGGCAGGGATTTAAAATCGGCTGTATTGAAGAAATCGCGTTCAGGAACAAATTCATCAATGAAGAAAAACTGCTTGAAACTGCGGTAAAATACGGCAAAAGCGGCTATGGTGAATATCTGAAACAACTTATCGGCAAATAACAAAAACAATTTATAAAAATCATAGACTATTGGCTTTATGGCCAATAGTTTTTGTTCATACCGCCAATTATCAATATATTAGTTGTTGATTTTTAGTTTTATTTATCATGAAAATTTACAAACTAAGAGATACGGTAAGAATTAATTATTATAAATTTGCAAAAACTTACACAGATGAATGAACCACAACAGAAGTGGACTGAAACGATTGATGCTGATCATTCGTTGTTTGACTTGAAGCTGAAAGAAGTCTGGAAATACAAAGATCTTGTTTATATGTTTGTAAAGAGAGATTTTATATCCAGTTTTAAGCAGACTATTTTAGGACCTATATGGTTTTTTATTAATCCCATTCTAACAACCATCGTATACCTGGTTATTTTTGGAAGAATTGCCAAGCTACCAACAGATGGGGCACCACCTCTTCTTTTTTATCTGGCTGGCGTTACTCTTTGGAATTATTTTTCTTCCTCTTTACTGGCTACATCCTCTACTTTTACAGGGAATGCCGGCATTTTCGGAAAAGTGTATTTTCCAAGACTGGTTACCCCACTTTCTATTGTCATTTCTAACCTTATGCGATTTGGAGTACAGTTTGTTCTATTTATCCTTGCATGGGCTTATTATTACAATAAAGGAGAGGCTCACCCTAACATCTGGATTCTGGCAACCCCTTTTCTTATATTCCTGATGGCCCTTTTTGCATTAGGAGTTGGAATGATATTTTCTGCCCTTACTACGAAATATAAAGATTTGGCAATGCTACTCGGTTTTGGGGTAAGCTTATATATGTATGCAACTCCAGTAATTTATCCTGTCTCTTCATTACCGGGATTCTTTAAAAAACTAGCATATTATAATCCTTTAACAGGTATTTTTGAATGTTTTAAATATGCATGGATCGGTGTGGGAGATTTCTCCCCTACTATGCTTGGGATCAGTACAGGTATTATTCTTGTCCTTTTAATGATTGGAATTGTTATATTCAATAAGGTTGAAAAAACCTTTATGGATACCGTGTAATTATTTTCTTTTTAAAATTTAAATTAAAAAAACATGCTGGCTTTAAAAGCAGAAAACATATCTAAACAATACCGTCTGGGACAAGTCGGGACAGGAACTCTTTCTCATGACCTTAACAGATTCTGGCATAAAGTAAGAGGAAAAGAAGATCCTTATCTTAAAATTGGAGAGACAAACGATAGAACTACAAAAGGTGATTCTGAATATGTATGGTCTCTTCGCAATATTGATTTTGAAATCGAAAAAGGAGATGCTGTAGGAATTATCGGAAGAAACGGTGCAGGAAAATCTACATTATTAAAAGTTTTAAGTAAAGTTACAAAACCTACAACAGGGCAGATTTATACCAACGGAAGAATTGCCTCTCTATTGGAAGTCGGAACAGGATTCCACCCTGAAATGACGGGAAGGGAAAATGTCTTTCTTAATGGAGCTATCCTGGGAATGACAAGAAAGGAGATCAAGAGAAAATTTGATGAAATTGTAGATTTCTCGGGTGTTGAAAGATATATAGATACTCCTGTTAAAAGATATTCTTCGGGAATGTATGTCCGTCTTGCTTTTGCCGTAGCTGCTCACTTAGAATCTGAAATTCTTATTGTAGATGAAGTATTGGCAGTTGGTGATGCTGAATTTCAGAAAAAATGCCTTGGAAAAATGAATGATGTAACAAGAGGAGAAGGCAGAACCATTCTTTTTGTAAGTCATAATATGACGGCCGTTAAAGAATTATGTACAAAAGGAATTCTTTTAAACCATGGACAAATTGATTATCAAGGTGATATCCTCAGCACAATTATAGAATATCAAAAAAGCAGCGCAAGAGAAAGCTCTTATATTTATAACGGAAATCTTGATGAAGCTATAGGTAATGAAAATATCAGGGTAAAAGAATTTTCAGTATCTCCTATAAACGGGGACTTGTTAGATATTGATTCCGGAGTGCATGTAAAACTTGTTTTTCATAATTACTGTCCTGATATTACACTTGATACAACCTTTGAATTGAAAAACTACGATGAGTTGGTGATTTTCCATGTTGGGAAATTTGTTTCGGCAAAAGGAGATGCAAAAGTAGGTGAATATACTGTAGAATTTGATATTCCGACAGGGCTTCTGAATGCAGGAAATTATTATTTTAGACTTTACTTTGGAAAAGATCAGAAAACACTTCTGTATGGAATTGACAATTTTATTGGATTTGAAGTAGAAAATGTAAAAGTAGGAGACATCATGTATGTTTACCCTGGAGTGACCAGACCTCAATTTGAATATAAAGTACAAACACCATAACTGCCTATAACATTCGTTTTATAGTCTTATCAAAAACAACTTTATGACAGGCCCTCATATAATAAATTTGAACAAAATAGGTTCTCCCGAACTCGGATATATTACTATTTCTGAAGCACAGAAAGATGTACCTTTTGATATTAAAAGGGTATACTGGACTTATTACACCCCACAGGATGTAAGCCGTGGAGGACATGCCCATAAAAACCTTCAACAGCTAATTGTTGCCGTAGCAGGAACAATTACGTTCAATACAGAAGATAAAGATGGGAAAAAAGAGGTTTTCGTATTAGACAGCCCCAATACCGGTTTATATATTCCTAAATTAGTATGGAGAGACATAAAGTTCAGCCACAGTGCCGTATTATTATGTCTGGCATCTGAGCTATACGACGAGGATGACTATTTCAGAAATTATCAGGATTTTAAAAATTACCCAAATGAAATTTAACAATAAGAATGTTTCTATAAGCGATAAAGCCAGAATTGGCAAAAATGTAAAAATAGGTGACAATACTGTAATCTATGACAATGTTGTTATTGGAGATAATTCCATTATTGCTAATGATTGTGTTATCGGAGAGCCTCTTAATGATTATTATTTTAAAGATGATTATGTAAATCCTGAAACTATAATTGGCGAAAATGCATTAATAAGAAGTCATACGATCTTATATGCAGGTTCCCGTTTCGGAAATAATTTTTCTACCGGACACAGGGTTACGATAAGAGAAAACTCTGTTTTCGGAAATAACTGCAGACTGGGAACGGTCACAGATATACAGGGGTACGTTACTTTTGGTAATAACTGCTGGCTTCACAGCAATGTACATATTGGTCAAAAATCTACCATCGGAAATTTTGTTTTCATCTATCCGTATGTAGTCCTTACCAATGATCCCACTCCTCCTTCTGATGTATGTATAGGTGCCACCATCGGAGATTTTTCTCAGATAGCAGTAGGTACTGTTCTACTACCCGGAACGGTAATTGGAAAGCATTGTTTGGTGGGTGCACAATCTCTGGTTGGGGGTAATTATGAAGATTATTCTTTAGTTCTTGGGAATCCCGGAAAAAAAATTAAGGATGTCCGAGAAATGAAATCAAGAGAAACAGGAAAATCCCATTATCCGTGGCCATATAATTTTTCAAGAGGTTTACCTTGGGAACAAGAAGGCTTTGATGAATGGAAAAAAGAAAACGGTTACGAAAACGATTAAGAAAAACAATTGAAAAACAATAGTTTCAGATACGATATTTCTTTTCTGCGGGCATTTTCTGTACTCGCAGTTCTTTTCTATCATTATAAATTTCAATGGTTTAAGTCCGGATTTATCGGTGTCGACATATTTTTTGTTATTTCAGGGTTTTTAATGACCAAAATTATTTTGTCTTCTTTTGATAAAGGAAGCTTTAATCTCTGGGATTTTTACAGAAGAAGAATAATCAGGATTATTCCTGCACTTTTAGGATTAGTTGTTACTTTTTCATTGGTCATATTCTTTTTTCTTCAGCCGCAGATTGTCAACTTTTTCAGAAGTGCTTTTTCCAGCGTCCTGTTTTTTTCTAATATTTATTATTACTTAAACAACGGATACTTCGACTCATCGTCCCAATACAACTTTCTATTACATTCATGGTCGCTTTCCGTAGAATGGCAGTTTTATTTAATTTATCCGCTCATATTACTTCTCTTAAAGAAATTATATACCACAAAAAAGAACAGCTTTACTGCAGTCTTTTTAGCATTAGCCTTTATTTCATTTGGTGCTATGCTCATTCATAGCAATTATGACTCTGATTTCTCTTTTTACATTTTTTATCCCAGAGCATGGGAGATGATGTTGGGTGGACTTGCATTTTTGCTGGAAGATAAAATGCAGCATATTCCGAAAAAAGTTAAGCTAGTCCTGGCTTTAACTTCTCTTTCAGCGATAATATCTTTTATTTTTCTCTTTCATGCATCTTCATGGCCATCGTTGTACACCATCATTCCGGTATTCTTTACAGCATTGCTTATCAGCCTGAATTATGAATTCACAGCATACAAAAATAAAATAGTTACCTACCTTGGAAATATATCTTATTCCCTGTATCTGTATCACTGGCCATTGTATGTATTGATCCTGTTTTTTGAAGTAGATACCAGTTTAAAATATCGTGTTCTAGCCATATTTGTTTCAGTTATTCTTGCCATACTTTCCTACGAGGGAATTGAAAAAAGAAACTATTCTAATAAGGCTAAATCAGTTCTGACAGTGAGTCTGATTATATTCATTTTTTCATTTTCAATTACAAAAGTAGATGCTGAGAATTATACGGATGAAAATAAAAATCTGATCAATACTACCTCTAACTATAAGTATAGTAAAAAAGCTGAAGATCAGTATAAAATTGACACCAAACATCTCACTCATAAAAAGGATTATAAAACAATTATACAGAATTTAGATGTTCCTGTTTCTGATAAAAAAAATGTCGTTCTTTTAGGAGACAGCCATGCAGGAATGTTTTCAGAAACAGTTAATAATATCTTTGCAGATAAAAAAGATATTAATCTTATCCAGATCACTGCAGATGCTACCTATCCTATGGAAAATTCCAAAGGTATTTATCCTAATCCTGTACAATATTTCAATTATATATTCACGGAATATTTTCCAAAATACTATAAAAATATAGACCTTATCATTATTAATGCTAATTATTCGGGATATCCTGAAAAAGAGATAAAAAATAATCTCAAAATAACCGAACAGTATTTTTCAAAATACAAAGTGCCTACTCTTTACATAGGCATGACTGATTTCTACGTAATAGATTTTCCAACATACTATTACATCAAGAAAAAGTATAGTGCAAATATGTACACAGAGGAAAAGAAAATCAAAGAGACTGAAAAATTCAATGCTTTTTTAAAAAACTATCTGGGTGATCAATATATTGATCTGCTCAATGTAAAGATTAACAAAGTATCTCCGGACAACTATCCGTATATATATGACACCAATCATTTAACACTGTTTGGTACAGAACAATACAAAAATATTTTATCACAAAGAATATACAAAACACTGAATATCAACACAAATAAAGATAATTAAAGAGATGATTAAATTTTTAGACTTACAAAAAATCAATTTAAAGCATCAGGAAGAAATAGAAGCAAAACTTTCTCAGGTATTCCGTTCCGGATGGTTTCTTATGGGACAGGAGCTTTCATCTTTTGAAAGTAATCTTTCTCAATATATAGGAGCTAAACATGCTATTGGTGTAGCCAATGGGTTAGATGCTCTACGCCTTATTCTGCGTGGATATATTGAAATGGGAATTATGAATCGTGGAGATGAAATCCTTGTACCATCCAATACTTATATTGCCTCCATTCTTGCTATTTCAGACAATGGCCTGATTCCTGTTCTTGTAGAGCCTGATATTAATAATTATAATATTGACATCACAAAAATTGAAGAAAAAATCACTTCAAAAACAAAAGGAATTCTAATTGTTCATCTCTATGGGCGCACTGTTTTCTCGAATCAGCTTAAAGATTTAGCAGAAAAACATCAGTTAAAATTAATAGAAGATAATGCTCAGGCAATCGGTGCAATATGGAATGGACAAAAAACAGGGAACTTAGGAGATGCAGCAGGCTTTAGTTTTTATCCTGGAAAAAATTTGGGAGCTATAGGGGATGCAGGAGCTATTACAACCAATGATGAGGATTTAGCTAAAGTAATCAGAGCATTGGCCAACTATGGATCTAATCAGAAGTATGTCAATATTTATCAGGGATTAAATTCAAGATTGGATGAAATTCAGGCTGCCGTTCTGGACGTTAAGTTAAAATATATTGATGAGGAAAATACAGTAAGAAAAAATATTGCGAAAAAGTATATTGCAGAAATATCAAACCCCAAAATAATTCTTCCGGAAAACCCGGCAGATGTAAATGAGCATGTTTGGCATTTATTTGTCATCAGAACAGAAAACCGTGATGAACTTCAAAAGTATTTAACTGAAAATGGTATTCAAACACTGATCCACTATCCTATCCCTCCCCATAAGCAGCAAGCTTATAAAGAATGGAATGATCAGTCTTTCCCCATCAGTGAAAAAATCCATGAAGAAGTATTAAGTTTACCTATCTCTCCTGTAATGACAGAGGAAGAAATTAAAAAAGTAATAGAAATTGTAAATAGATTTTAAGTTTTTAACGCTTATAAAAAGCTTGAAATCAATAAAGTAAAATATCATGACAGAATTGCCTCTGGTTTCAATTTTATGCCTTAGCTACAACCAGGAACGGTTTGTAACAGAATCTTTAGAAAGTTTCAAATCTCAGAAATACAGTAATATTGAGATTCTGATTTGTGACGACTGTTCTAAAGACAATTCTGTAGAAGTCATCAATAACTGGATTAAAAATAATCCCCAGCTGGATATCCGGTTTATTCCTCATTCTCAAAATAAAGGAATCTGTAAATCATTAAATGAACTATTGAATATATCAAAAGGTAAGTATATTATTACCATAGCTCTTGATGATCTTATGGAGCCAGATAAAATAGAAAGACATGTGGCTATTCTTGAAAATTCGTCTCCTAATGAAGCATTGGTATTTTCCAATGCTCACATAATAGATGATAATTCAGTACGCTTCCAAAATACTTTTATCCCTTATTTCCACAGATATCTAAGTATTGAATCAGGAAATTTTTACAAAAGATTACTTGAAGACAATTTTCTTCCTGCAATGTCATGTGTCACAAAATCGTCTATCATAAAGGAGATTGGAGGATGGGATGAAACCTTAACTTTTGAAGATTGGGATATGTGGTTGAGACTGAGTCAGAAATATGACTTCATCTATGATGACACCAAATCATGCAGCTATAGAATGCATGCTACAAATTCTCATAAAAAGAAAAACTTTTTAGATGTCTCATTTTTTGATATCTACCTGAAACACAAAGAACAGCCTGAAATGAAAAAGAGAATCCTAAAACTTATTCATGAGGCCTATAAAGAAAACAGACTGACTGAAGGTCATAAAAAATACCTTAGAGAACTTGATAATAAAACACTAACCGAGAAATTGATTTTAAGAAATGTAGGAAAGTTTACTTTCAACACACTACATTATCTTCAAAAAGTTTATTATAAAAGTTGGTAACATTATTCTTAATCAATTATGAAAAAAATAAAACCCCTTGCATTCTACCTCCCTCAATACCACCCTGTCCCCGAAAATGACGAATGGTGGGGAAAAGGGTTTACAGAATGGACGAATGTAGGAAAAGCCCAACCTTTGTTTGAAGGACACGAACAGCCTATACATCCCGGGGAACTGGGATATTATGATCTGCGTGTTCCTGAAGTAAGAGAACAGCAGGCTCAGATGGCTAAAGACTATGGAGTACACGGATTTATCTATTATCATTACTGGTTTGGTAATGGCAAACAGTTGTTGGAACGTGTTGCCAATGATGTTCTGAAATCAGGGAAACCGGATTTCCCATTTTGCTTCTGCTGGGCCAATGAAACATGGTCTGGCATATGGCACGGATTATCAGAAAAAATTCTGGCGCAGCAGGTTTACCCAACCGAACAGGACTTAATTGCCCATTTTGAATATCTTCTTCCTTTCTTCAAGGATGACAGGTATATAAAAGTGGATAACAAACCTCTTCTCATTATCTATGATCCCAACCATTTGAATGAAGGAGATCCTCATTATATTTCAAAATTCAGAGAGCTTGCAAAAGAAAACGGATTTGATGGCTTATATGTCATGGCATCCAATAAACTTCGTGATGATTTTGATTTTAAATCTATGGGGTACGACAGTAAGATTTCCAATGCTTTTCAGAAAGCATGGCTTCCTCATATTGACAAAAAAGAATACATCTCCCACTCTCAATATTATAAAAACAGAATCAAGGGATTAATCGGAATTAAGAAAAAAGAACAGCCCAAAGTCAGAATTCAGGATGCCCAGGCGGTAGTGAATGACTTAAAGTTTGAAGAAAGCAACGTTCCTACCTATCCATGTATCCTGCCTAATTGGGACAATACTCCAAGAAGCGGTTACAGAGGCATCATACTTGCTAATAATTCCCCGGAAATATTTGAACAGCAGGTTGAAAAAGCCGCAAAATATCTTGAAGAGAAAAAAGACTACCCTGAACAGTTTTTAATTGTTAAATCCTGGAATGAATGGGCAGAAGGAAATATTCTGGAACCGGATAGAAAAAATGGTTTCGGATACCTGAATGCATTAAAGAAAATCTTGAATAAACACAGTCGAAATGAGTAAATTCAGTATACTTATTGCCAATTATAACAATGGCCATTTTTTTGAAAAATGCTGTCAAAGCTTAGTTGCGCAGACTGAAACGGATTGGGAAGCAGTAATTCTGGATGACGGCTCTACTGATGACTCTCTTGAAGTTATAAAAAAAATCATTGGTGATGATTCCCGGTTTAAAATACATCAGAATGACCAAAACAGAGGAATCGGATATACAAAAAGGAGATTAATAGAACTTGCACAGTCAGAAATATGCGGTTTTTTAGATCCTGATGATGCTTTGGCTCCTCATGCTTTGGAAATTGTTTTAAAAACACATACTGAATATCCGGAAGCAGGGTTGGTTTACTCCAATTTTGTACGTTGTGATGAGAATCTTACTCCTCTGTCTGTACACAAAGCAAAACAAATCACAGCGCTGGATCAGGCTTATTATAATTTCAATGCTGAGATTTCACATTTTGTCACTTTTAAAAAGAAAATTTATGAGAAAACCGCCGGTATTGATCCTTTCTTAAAAATTGCTGAAGATAAAGACTGGTACATGAAAATGTGCGAGGTTGCTCCTGTAAAATATATTGATGAAGATTTATATTTATACAGAATCCATGACAGTGGGATCTCTACTACGAAAAATTCAGAAAAAGCATTGTTCTGGCACTGGGTTGCCCTGATCAAAATGGCAGAAAGAAGAAACATCAGTGTGGAGGACCTTTTTCTTCAGAGCTATGTCCCGAAAAAGAAATATGAGCAGGCACTCAACCAATTGAATCATGTAAAAAATTCAAGATGGGCAAAACTGGGAAATACACTTGGACTTTTTAAAATCTTTAAAAAACTTTAAATCTGTTGAAGCACGTAAAAGATTTAAAAACTAACATCTTAATGAGAAAAGAAGCATATGATAATTGGTAGTGGAATTCTGGCAAACGCCGTAAGACTTTATGATAAGGAGGATGTTATTTTTTTTGCATCAGGAGTTTCCAATTCGCTGGAAAAGAATCCTGCGGAATTTGAAAGAGAAATATCCCTGCTGAAATCAGTTATCAGCCAGCATCCCGATAAAAAGCTGATCTATTTTTCAACATGCAGTATTTATGATCCCACCAAAACCGACAGCCCATATGTCCTTCATAAAATGACGATCGAAAAAATAATTGTTGAGCATTGTTCAAGCTTTATTATTTTCAGAGTAGGAAATGCTGTAGGCCGTGGAGGAAACCCCAATACACTGATCAACTTTCTTAAAAACTCAATATTATCTGAAAATAAGCTCACAATTCACAGCAATGCAAGAAGAATCCTGATTGGTACAGATGATATTGCATCATTTGTTGGAAAGTATATGCAAAACCTCAACAACGAGATTGTAAATCTGGCTTATCCTTATCAGTATTCATTATCGGAAATCTTATCTCAGCTGGAGAATCATCTTGCCAAAAATGCAGATTATGAAACAGTGAACGAAGGTTCTTTTTATAATATAGAATTCAACAGTCTTACAGAAGATTTTTTTGCGGGTCTGTCTCCTGATGAATACCTGAAGAAGCTCTATTCATCATATCTATAAAGGACAAAACATGACAGCTCCCGAAAGATACCCTTCTGTACCGGAAAAAATAATTTTGTACCTTCGGCCAGAAAACTTCAGAGATTTAAGGTCGAGAAAAAGTAATGCCTTTATGATCCACTGAAGAATAAAAAACACATTAAACCTATTGAATAAAAAATGAAAATGAATCCCAAAATATCCGTAATTGTCCCCTGCTACAAACAGGCTCAGTTTTTAGATGAATGTCTGCAGTCTATACTGGATCAGACCTATGAAAACTGGGAATGTATCATTGTCAATGACGGATCACCCGATAATACAGATGAAGTAGCTGATAAATGGGTAAAAAAAGACAGCCGTTTTAAATATCTTTATAAAGAAAATGGTGGTCTGTCTTCTGCAAGAAATGCAGCACTGGAAATCGTTACCGGAGATTATATACAGTTTTTGGATTCCGATGATCTGATACACCGTGAAAAGTTTTCAAAAAGCCTTTCCGGAGACAAAGAATATCCGTTGATTGTAAGCCAGTATACCATCTACAGAAATCAAACCCATCTTCCGGGCTATAAAAATGTTGAGCAAAATTTCGTAACCTTTGAAGGAATTGTATACGATTGGGATCTTAAATTTTCCATCCCGATACACTGCGCTTTAATCCATAAAAAACTTCTGGAAGGTTTTCTTTTTGACACTACCCTTACCAGCTGTGAAGACTGGGTAATGTGGATTTATATCACCAAAGATCATCCTGATGCCCTTTTGATTAATGAAGCTCTTGCCCATTACCGGAAAGACGTCAACGATAATATGTCTGCTGATCCGATCAAAATCATGAAGCAGCGTCTTAAAATTTTACCAACCTTAAAAAAACTTTACGGGGAAGAGGTACATGACAAACTGGCCTACCATATCATAGACGTTCGTACCACCCAGCTTATCCAGCAAAGACGCGAATTTCAGAAAATGATTCCCCTGGCCGTAGTTGCAAAATATCTTTCTTTCAAAAGGTTTTATTACAAGCTTTTTAGAAAAAAAGTAGACGGCTAAACTTAAAGTTTAATGTACTTCAGACAACTATATTTCCATAAAAACTACACAAATGAGTTGGGTACTGCCAGACAGATATACAGCAGAAACCCTGTAAATTATATAACTTAAAAATAAATTTATTTAGATGAGTCAATTTGTACACGTAATCATGACAAGATTCAATGTTCCTACAAAAGGCTGGAACGAAACACGTTCAGGATATAAACCGCTTACTGAAGAATGGCTGGATGACCGGTTCAAGCTATTCAGAACTTACGTGCTTCCTTCTTATAAAAATCAGACCAACCAAAACTACGTCTGGCTTACTTTTTTCGATACCAATACATCTGATAAGTTTAGAAAAATCATCAAAGAAATTGAAACAGAATACCCAACTTTCAAAGCGGTATTTGTGGAAGATTTTGATGTTATGAAAACGAAAGCTGTGGAAATAATCCCTCAATATTTTACCCCTGACACAAAATTTGTGATCACCAGTGAGCTGGATAATGATGATATGCTTCATCAGGACTATATAAAAACCGTTCAGGAGCATTTCAAACCGGTTCATGACCTGGTCATAGATTTAAGAAGAGGATACCAGCTTACCATGCTTCCGGACCGTAAAGCGGTAGTGAATGTGTATAACGCTGTAGTAAACCCGTTTGTAAGCTTAGCGGAAAGTGTAGACAACTTCAAAACAATGCTGAAGGAAAGAGCGCACAACAGCTATCGTCATTACCCGAATTTTTCTGTGGAAGACAGTAAGGAGATGTACATCCAGGTGATCCATCAGTACAACTTAATGAACGTTACCTTTAAACATAAAGCCGTTCCTGAAGTAGATTTTTCTGAATACGGAATGACAGAAGACACCAAATTTACAATAGACGGGTTCAAGACACTTCAGCATAATATTGCCAGAGTACCGTTTGTAATGGGTCTTATTTTGAAAAAGATATTTAAGAAATAAGATTCCTCCAGTCATGAAGCTTAACAACCTCCAGATATTAAGAGGGATTTCAGCCTTATTGGTATGTTGCTTTCATTTCCGTGAAACAATAAATCTGCCTGGGCTGAATCTTGGCGATATTCTCTTTAAAAAAGGGAGTATCGGAGTTCCCGTATTTTTTATTATCAGTGGGTTTATCATGGCTTTCACCACTCAAAAAATAAATTTCAGTAAAGATTCTTTTCAGCAGATCACTTTGTTTTACAAAAGAAGGGTGATCAGAATTGTTCCGCTGTATTATCTTCTGACTTTCGCTGCGATGATACCCGGAGGGAGTTTTTTACTCTATTTTCATGGTGCAGGGCTTTATGAGCTTATCCATTCATTATTATTCCTTCCCACCAAAAAAGAATTTCCGGTCCTTTTCTTAGGCTGGTCCTTAAATTTTGAGATGTTCTTTTATCTCATATTCGGTCTCTCATTATTTTTTAAAGAAAAAAGGTATTACTTCATTGCAGGTTTTTTCATCCTAACATCAATCCTGGGATATTTTATCCATTTTGAAAATCCGTATCTAAGGATGGTAAGTCATTCTCTTAACCTCTATTTTGTTGTGGGAATTCTTTTTTCACTTTTACTGAACAGATTTACAATTCCAAAGATCTGGGCGGGATTGCTTTCTGTAACAGGAATTGTATTATTTACATTGGTACTGCTTAGCATTATCCCTATAGATAATGATCTGATAAAGCTGGCTATCATCTCTCTGTTTGTGTTTTCTTTCTTAACCTTTGATTATGTATTTCAGTTTAAAGGAAACAAAGCCTTAATTTTTCTGGGAGATATTTCCTATTCGCTTTACCTGTCACATCCTTTTGTAGAAATTGCTTTAAAAAGATTTAAAGTTGAAGGCTATCTCAGCTTTCCCTTTTTCCTGTTTAAGATTGCTATGGTCATTATAGTGGCATCACTTCTGTATTATTTTGTTGAGAAAAGAGTAACCAATTATTTAAAAATTAAATTAAAAGCATAATCCGATACAAATGAAAATTTCAGTAATTATTCCCGTTTACAATGCCGAAAAATATGTTTCGCAGGCCGTAGATTCAGCTCTTCAGTTTGAAGAAGTGTATGAAGTGGTATTGATAGAGGACAAGTCTCCGGACAATGCATTGCAAGTCTGTAAGGAACTTGCTGAAAAATATGATAGAGTAAAGCTTTTCCAGCATCCTGATAAAGGCAATCACGGAGCAGGTGCCAGCAGAAATTTAGGGCTGGAAAAAGCGGAAGGAGATTTTATTGCTTTCCTGGATGCAGATGATTACTACCTTCCCAACCGTTTTGATGCAGAAAAAGAACTGTTTGTCAATAAAGATGTAGAAGGAGTTTATGGTGCCATCGGGGTTCATTATTATTCGGAGAAAGCAAAAGAACAATATTATAAGGTCTTCGGAGACCGCCTGACTACAGTTTACAAGAAACACCCTCCCAAAGATGTATTTCCGGGACAGCTTAACATGATAGGAACTTTCGGACTTTTCAGCATTGATGCTTTGACTATCCGTAAAAGTTCTTTGAAAAACATGGAATATTTCTTTAAAACACATTTAAAGCTTCATCAGGACACTGAATTTCTATTCAGACTCTCCTACTATCTGAATTTATATCCGGGAATTCTTGATAAGGCAGTAGCCGTAAGAGGAGTTCACGAGAACAACAGAATTACTAAAATAGATTCCAGAGAAGTTAAGCCGGCTTCAACAAGAGTTGTTTTGTGGAAAGAAGTCAATCATTGGGCAGAGACTGAAAATACCATCCCCGATGATGTTAAGCTTCATATCAAAAGAGTATACAGAAGTTTCCAGATCGCCAATGCTCCTCTGCTCAAAAAATGGGGAATGATTACAAAGTATTTGTTTACAGACTATAAAAGTATACGTTCGGGACTGTATAATATTAATTTCAGAAACGATTTGTTCTGATTGCAGAATTAAACTAAGTATTTAGTTTTGAAGTAATACTTTAATTTTATTGTTTGGTAAAATGTATCTTCCTTAAAAGATCACGCATTGGCTTTTCAATAAATTGATAAAAAACTGCTGAGCTGAGCAGCATAACAATAATGTAAATCACAAATACAATATCAATACTGAACGTGTATTCCTGCCATTTTAAAAACTCTCGTACCAGGTAAAGAACAGGGATATGAGTGATGTATATCCCATAACTTATTTCTCCAAGATATTCCAGCGGTTTCAATGAAAAGAGCTTACTTACTTTTCCGTTATTAGCCGAAATCAAAAGAATTGCAGGGACAAAAAGTAAAGCCATCAATCCGTTGTGGTAAAAAAGCGGAACAAACATCAGAGATACAAGGATCAGTAAAAAGACTGCGATCACCTGACGGTCATAGTTTTTTTGCTTGTAATTTCTTACAAAAAATATTCCTGCCAGATTTCCGATCAGAAATTCATTAAGATGCCAGAAAGGGAAATAATAAAGAAACTCATGGCTTTTCGTGTGTGGCCCTTCATACGCTCCATATACAGGATACAGATTAGAAAACACCTGAGTAATCAACCAGAGTCCAATGGCAAATACCCAGATCATTTTATTTTTCTTTGCGTAAAAATAATTATATAAAAACGGAAAAAGCAGGTAAAAGAAAAACTCTACAGAGATAGACCATCCCGGAAAGTTCAGAATCATGGCTTCTCCCGGTATCCAGCTCTGAATGCCCAATCCGTATAAAACCAGCTTATACCAGTCAAACATTTCGTATCTCGTCATGAAATACAGCAGAAGCCCAAGCATATAAAGCGGATAAATTCTGGCAAACCTGTTTTTATAAAACTCCAGATAATCAATCTTATCCTTCTTATGGTAAGCAATGATCATGATAAACCCTGAGAGAATAAAGAAATAGCTTACCCCTACATTCGCTCTCAGAAAAAGATTGGAAATATAATCTATCTTATATAAAAACAGATCTTTATTGAAATGGGAAATCACGATTGCCATAGCGGCAACAAACCTGGTAAATGTAATCTGACTTATCTTCACAGAATAGCAAAATGCTTTACTTTATCAAAACACGGCAGACTCTACGCTGAGAGCTGTATTTATTTAATATAAAGTATTAATTTTAAGGCACAAAAATAAGATTTATTATTATAATTATGTAAAACAAATTATATTTGTAGGCTACAAATGTGAAAATAAATTCAGGTATGCTTTATGAAATTTTAGCAAAACTTCAACGGAAAAGCCAGATTTCGCTTCTCAAAAAACACCCTCATGTTTCTTTCAAGGGGATAAAACTTGGGATCAGTGATCATTTTATTCTGCATGAAAATGTAAAGAAAGTGACGATTGGCCACGCGGTCAGTTTCAGAAATTATGTACACGTTCTTGTGCAGCAGAATGCCACTTTAGAAATCGGAAACAACTTTTTCATGAATAACTTCTGTTCCATCAACTGTCTGGACAGTATTTCAATAGGTGATAATACATTATTCGGAGAAAATGTAAAGCTGTATGACCACAATCATGCCTATCAGACTCATCCGGATTTTAAACTGTCTCACGCCGAGTTTACCACAGCTCCCATCAGAATCGGAAGCAATTGCTGGCTCGGAAGTAATGTTACCGTTTTAAAAGGTGTTACTATCGGAGATAACTGTATTATCGGAGCAGGATGCACCATTTACAAAGATGTTCCTTCCAATACAACTGTCATCAATCATCAGGAATTAATATTTAAGGACCATTAATGAAGTTTTCTATCCTTATTGCCCATTATAACAATGCGCATTTTTTCAAAGACTGTTTTGAAAGTATCCTTCAGCAGACGTATACAAACTGGGAAGCGGTTATTCTGGATGATGCCTCCGCTGAAAGCGAAAAGACAATGATCCGGGAAATGATTTCAAATGATAAAAGGTTCAGGTTTTTTGAAAATGAAAAAAATTCCGGTGTAGGAGTAACGAAAAGTAAACTTATTGAACTGGCAGAAGGGGAAATCTGTGGATTTTTGGATCCTGATGATGCTATAAACCCAACAGCTATTCAAAAGTGTATGGAGATCTTTCAGGCTAAAAAAAACACGGTCCTTACCTATTCAAGGTTTATGACGTGTGACCAGAACCTGAAACCTATTTCTCCGTTCAGATCTGCCATGCAGGTACCGAATGGTGATCCTTATTTTTTTAATTTCCCGATTCAGATTGCTCATTTTGTAACCTTCAGAAAGGCAGTCTATGAGCAGACAGAAAAAATGAATCCGGATTTGAAAATCGGTGAAGATCAGGATCTCTACCTTAAAATGTATGAAAAAGGAAAAGTTCAGTTCATTAATGATACAAACTACCTTTATAGAACCCATCAAGGTGGAATTTCCCAGAATGACAATAAAAAGAAATCCCATGAGTATTTTGCGCAGGTGATTTTCAATACCATGAAACGCAGAGGACTTACCATTATCAACGGCCAAAAGATCCCTGATCACTATACAGGTGCGGATGAAATATTTGGCCTGTTACAATATCAGCATAAGCTTCCTTTCCGTATCAAGAAAAAAATAAAAATTACTTTACAATCAATCTTCGGATAATGTTAGAAAAAAAAATAAAAATTTTGTTCAGACACCGCTCCATGGAAATGGGAGGGGTAGAAAAAGTACTGTTGGGACTTCTCAACAACCTGGATACTGACAAATTTGAAATGACGGTATGTCTTACCCTAAATCAGGGCAAGCTGCGTGATGAACTTCCGAAACATATCAGAAAAATATATCTTACTGATGGAAAAGAAGACTTTTCCGACAATGCTCTGCTTCAAAAACTTCAGCTTGTCAAGAGAAGGATAAAGCTTCGTAAACTGAAAAACAACCCAGCCATTGCAGACCGGCTTATCAATGATACTTTTGATATAGAAATCGGGATGGATTATAGGGATTATGATGCTATTCTTAGCTCTACCCATAAGAATTCAAAAAAAATCGGATGGTTTCACTCTGAAATCAATGTCCCTAAATTTCAGCCTTTGGTTCCGGATATTTTAAAGAGTTTTCCTCAGTTTGATCATATGGTGTATTGTTCTCACAAAATAAAGGATATGATGCATCAGTATTATCCGGATCTCAATTATCCCGCTGAGAGCGTTATTATCAATCCTATTCCTATTGAAGAAATCAAGCGAAAGGCAGAAGAAAAGCTCGACAATTTTCCTGAAGGACCTGTTTTTGCGTCTATAGGAAGACTTCATTCAAGAAAAGGATACCATAAGCTTATTGAAGCACATACAAGGCTTATCAACGAAGGATTTCAGCACAGCATCATTGTCATTGGTGATGGTGACGAAATGAAGAACCTTAAGGCTCAGGTCGCAAAAAATAATGTTGAAAATACGTTTATTTTAGCTGGAAATCAGATGAACCCTTATCCATACATCAAAAAGGCCGATTATTTCATCCTTCCCTCAGAATCTGAAGCATGGCCATTGGTAATTGCTGAAGCATTAATTCTTCAGAAACCTATTATTGCCACCAATGTAGGTGACGTAGGTCTGATGATCAAAGACCGGGAAACGGGATACCTCATCAGTTATGAGATTGATGAAATGTATTCAGCAATGAAGACATTCTTTACCGATCCCAGCCTTGTTCTCCATATCAGAGAAAATCTTAAAAATATTGAAAGTCAGTTCGACAATAAGGAAATATTTGACAGTGTAGAAAATATTATAGAAACGCTGTACAAAAAATAAGTTACTGTGCGGAGTATCCTCCGTCAATGACAAGATTGGTTCCTGTGACCCATCTTGAAGCATCAGACAATAGAAAAATACAAGCATTCGCTACATCTTTAGGATCACCTATTCCCAGCGGATGCTTTTTTATGATTTCTGAGGAAGCTTCTTCACCAATATCTTCAAACATTTTTTCCAGAATCGGGGTATTCACCATCGCAGGGCTTACGCTATTGACACGGATATTACTTCTGGAAAGTTCCATTGCCAATGAACGGGCACCTGAAATGACTGCTCCTTTGCTGGCAGAATAAGCCGCTTTTCCAGCCTCTCCCACCATTCCCGCAACGGAAGAAATAAATACAAAACTGGATGTCTCGTCTTTATATTTTTTCAAAGACAGGATTTTGGCAATTTCAAGTCCGGCAATCACATTCACTGCAAATATATCCTGGTACAGCTGAGGATTATGTTTTTTTAACGGTAATGTTTTTTCGATACCGGCACAGTGTATAAATCCTGAAATCTTGCCTAATGCTGAAACTTTATCTGCAATCATTCCTTCAAGGTTGTCAGATTGGGTAATATCTTCGGCAATAATCTCAACTTTTGTTTCAGGATTCAGCAGAGAAACGGTTTTCATCAGTTCTTCCTGGTTTCTTCCCACAAGAATCAGATCTGCACCGCTTTTGCTGCATTCTACAGAGCAGCTTCTCCCGATCCCGGAAGAAGCGCCTGTAATGAGAATAATTTTATTTTTTAATGAGAAAGCATCCATTAATCTTCAAAATTTTCTTTTCCTATAACATTCATCAGATCTGAAACGGTTTCGATATCTTTAAAGTGTTTGGTATCAATTTTCTTGCTGAAATTTTCATCTACAAACGCAATAACAGAAAGCAAGCTGATAGAGTCGTAGCTTTCCAAAGATTTTAAATTCGTTTCAGTGGTCAATGTTTCATCTTCCTCTAATTCTTCCTGTAATTTTTCTAAAAAAACGGATGTTTTCATATTCTATAATTTTAAATGTTTATTATCTTAAATTTCCATAATGGTAGCTCCCCATGAATATCCTACTCCAAAGCCTGCCATTAAAACTTTATCTCCTTCCTTCAGCATTCCTTTTTCCATCATATTTTTAAGGGCTATAGGAATGGTTGCAGAAACGGTGTTTCCGGTATTTTCCATATCAATATAGAACTTTTCTGCCGGTATTTTTGTTTTCTTTCTTAAATAATTCAGCATAAAAGAATTGGCCTGGTGAAAAACAAAATGGTCAATATCATCCATCCTCATTCCGTTTACTTCAAGGGTTTCTTTTACCAATCCTGGGATATTTTCAATCGTAAAATTAAAAATCTCAGGACCATTCATATAAATATTTTCAGGGCTGAATTCATGTTCGGGGTTCAGTTCAAAGTCTTTTTTAAAAGCACCTTTCTTCACGATTAGGTTTTCTGCACCGCTTCCGTCTGTCCCCAGACAGAACTGGTAATCATTGTTTTCTGCTTTTTCAACAATTGCTGAAGCTGAAGCATCTCCGAATATACTTCGGTTTCCTTTATCATCAGCATGAATATGTTTGGTGTACGTTTCTGAAGTAACCAGAAGAATACTCTTTGCAATTCCTGCAGCAATCAATCCTTTCGCAAAAGCCAGTCCATACACAAATCCTGAACAGCCAAGATTGAAATCTATAGCTCCGATATTTTTTCTAAGCCCAAGTCTGTCCTGCAAAATACAGGCCGTTGTAGGCAAAAAATATTCCGGACTTTGGGTACAGAACAAAATAAAATCTACTTTATCCCGGTCATAGGTTTTGAAAATTTTTTCTGAAGATTGTACAGCCATATCCAGCACCGTTTCGTTGTCTGAAGAAATATGACGTTGAGAAATACCTACTTTCTCTTTGATGCGTTCGGAACTCCATTCGGGGAAGAGTTTTTCAAGATCTTCGTTAGTTAACACCTGCTGAGGCAGATAATATTCTATTTTTGAAATTTTTATCATATTAATAAATTCTCTTTCTTTGCAAAAGTAACGAAAACAAATTTACACTTGTGATGATTTTTATATTCAGAATCCTATTAAAAATAGATGCTCTCTATCATTCTTTTTTGAATAGAGGCAGTCTTGAAGTGGCTAAATATAGGGGTATGAAGGTAGGAAAAAACTTCAATATGCCTGATAAAGTGTATTTTGGAACAGAACCTTACCTTATCGAAATTGGTGACAATGTGAATATTGCCGGAGACGTAAGGTTTGTAAATCACGGCGGAACCACTACCCTGCTGAGAAAACTTCCCGGGTATGAAGATGCCAGAATTCTTGGAAGAATAAAGATTGGAAACAATTGTACAATTGGCCTCAATGCTGTAATCATGCAGGATGTACAGATTGGAAACAACTGCATTCTGGGAGCCAACTCTGTATTGTCACAATCTATGCCTGACAATACAGTCTTTATTGGAAACCCGGCTCAATTCTTGTGCACTATTGAAGATTATGGTGATATTGTCCTTAAAAACAATCCGGAATATCCCCGTGAACTGGAGAAAGACAGAAAAAAGCTGGATGCCTATATCAAAGAAAATCTTCCCCACAAGTATAAAAAAGCAAGAAAAATTAAATAAATTTAATCTTGTAAAATCATAAAATAAACAAATTGAAAAAGAAAAAACTCCTCATTCGTATAGGTTCATTACGTCATGGTGGTGCAGAAAAAGTATTAATCAACTTTTTGAAAAATCTTCCTTCTGATAAATATGAAGTAGACCTTCTGGTCAATCTATATTCAGGATTATACATTAAAGAGGTTCCGTCATGGGTAACTTTATACTATTTAACAAAAGGAGAAATGATAACGACCAACAGGCCGCAGGATATTCCTGTGAAAGCTTACAGGGTTCTTTATCAGAAAATGTTTCTCTGGTTCCCTTCTCTTCTTTATAAATTTGTTTTAAAAAATAAAAAATATGATGTAGAGATTGCAGCTATTCATGCAATGCATCAGGAAATACTGTCCAGCCCTCAAAAAGATTCCAAAAAGATTATCTGGGTACAGAATGATATTTTCAATTTAAAAGAATACACTCCGGAAGTCATCAGACAGTTTTTTAAGTTTGACAGAATTCTTGTGATCTCTAACAAACTTCAGGAGGGAATGCATAATTTAGCTAAAAATGAGGCTGAAAAGGCTTCTGTAATCAAGATTTTTAATCCAATAGACAAGAACGATACTTTAAGAAAGGCCGATATTGAAGTCAATGATTATCCTTTCAACAGTGACCTTCCTACTTTTGTAACGGTGGGAACGGTATATCCTCAGAAAGGGTATGACAGATTGCTGAATGTTCATAAAAAACTGATCGATGAAGGATTGAAGCATCAGCTTTTGATTATTGGTGACGGTTATGATTTTGACAAAACTCAGGATCAGCTCAATACACTGGGGCTTCAGAATACTGCAAAAATGCTGGGCTTCAGCAGTAACCCATATCCCTATATGAAAAAAGCGGATTTCTATATCATGTCTTCCCGACATGAGGGGTTTCCTACAATCATTGCCGAAGCGCTTATTCTCAATAAACCTATTTCTGCAACAGATATTTCCGGTATCAGAGATCTTCTGCAGGATGGAAAACTGGGCAATATCACCCCAAATTCCGAAGAGGGAATATATGAGGGAATGAAAAAGTTTCTTACCGATAAAAATATAACTGAAGAATATAAAAAACAGATCTCAGCAACAGAACTGCCGTTTGTGCTGGAAAAATCCGTGGAACACCTTCAGAAAATAATTGATGAAGTATAAAAACATTGACAATGGCTGATTATTCTATCATTCAAAAAGACTTTTACCGGGAAAGCGGAAAGTGGCTTTCAACATTTCAGATCTGGAAAAAATGTATTAATCCCAATCTCCATTTTGTGTACATTTTGAGAAAGGCTCAGAAATATCAGGAGAATCCTCTTTTGAATATTTTCTGGAGAATTGTATTAAGACATTATCAGATCAAATACGGATTTCAGATTTATCCTGAAACTCAGATCGGCGAAGGTTTTTATCTGGGCCACTGGGGAAGTCTTGTCATCAACCCGAAAACAGTCATTGGAAAAAACTGTAATATCGCACAGGGAGTCACCATAGGCCAACAGAACCGCGGAAAAAATGAAGGTTTCCCAATTATAGGTGATGAAGTATGGATAGGCACCAATGCCGTTATTGTAGGGGCTATTACTATTGGGAATAATGTGTTGATAGTTCCTAATTCTTATGTCAACTTTGATGTTCCTCCCAATTCTGTTGTTATAGGAAACCCTGCAAAAATCATCCCTACCCCTAATGCCACAATGGATTATATCAACCGTAAAGTGCAGTAATTCCAGCCACTTATAGTAAAAATTCTACTTGCATTTATCGGTAATTTCGTGTACATTTGTAAAAAAGGCATTGTTTAGTTATGAAATAACGATATGATTGTCCGGCTTTAAAATCCAGATGGAATCAATTCTTCAATGTTACTTGTTCTGAAAAAAATCGCTTAATATTAAAAACACAACCCTGGCTTATTACTAATTTAAAAAAATATTTTTTTGATGAAAGAAACACACCCTCATTATTCCCATTCTTTATCTGCAATATCAGCTCTATAGTTACATTTTCTACACTCATTGAAAATTTAAACGGAAAGAAATAACTCTCCATATGTAACTGTAGCAATTTATCTTTCAAAAGTTTCTTTTTTGAGTTGATACAATATCTGTAAACCGTAAGAATTATTATCTAACATTAATTCTTCTCATGCAACACATGACTCTGATATTCAGCAGACTCTCATCCGGAAGACCCTTAAGAAAGATTATTAAAAAATGATCTTAACAGCCCTGAAAACATATATACAACCATGCTCAAAAAAATAATTCCAATTCTTCTCATTATAATATACCTAACAGGTTTTTTGGTTTCATTCCCTTATATCTTTGATAATCTGTTTGGGGCCGAAAAATTGGATAGTATCCGAAATATTTTTGAGTATGGAATTATGTTTTGTTCGTTTCTTGTATTCAATGCACTTCTTTTTAAGAATAAGTATACGTCTGTAATTGCTATTATTCTCTGTTTACTATTAAGCATTAACTTTCTGATATCAGTATCCTGTTTTCTTATCTACCATTCCGGATTTAATGTAGGAATGGCTATCAGTATTCTTGAGTCTAATCCTGATGAGGCAATGAGTATGTCTTATATGTTTATTCTTCCGGGTATTTTGTTTTTCCTTTTTCTGGGAATGGTACTGTACTCTGTGAATTACCTAAAGAAAAATATAGTCAAGATTGATGCTAAATTTATCATCATTGCATTACTGTGGCTTATTTTACCATTCGGGTATCACCTTAAACATACCTATGTAAGCAATAAAGGAGGTGGTAAGATGATTAAGAATGTTTACTATCATTTATCCGATTTCAATACCGCTTTGAATATACAAAGAGACATTAACGCAATCAAAAAGAATGTTCCGGTTTTCAATATCAAAAAAATACAGCCCGGAATAGAAAACGTAATTCTTATCATTGGTGAGTCTGAAAGAAAGCAAAATATGTCATTATATGGCTACAACAAGAAAACTACTCCTTTTACAGATGAGCAGGCCGAAAATATGATGATTTTCGACAATGCTGTTTCTCCTGCAGGAATTACCAACCTAAGTGTTCCTTTAATGCTGTCCAGCATTCATCCGGATGAATTCAGATACCGCTATGACAAACTATCCTACAACATCATCAATCTGGCCAACCAAACCGGATATAATTCTTTCTGGCTCAGCACACAGGCGAGCGCAAGAGGAATAACAGCCATCGCTTCTATGTCTAAAAATAAAAAATGGGTAAACGGCTATGATGAAGTGATTGTTCCTGAACTGGAAAAGGTCATTCAGAAAAAAGAAAATAAATTTGTGGTTCTCCACATCATGGGAAGCCACCCCAATCCATGCAACAGACTTCCTCCCAACTGGAATTCTGAGAATCTAAACTGCTATGACAGCTCCATAAAATATACAGATTATGTTTTTAATAATATTTTCCGCACTTTGAAAAACACCAATTCTGTAGTCATCTACGCTTCAGATCATGGACTAAAAATACAGGGTGACAAATTACTGCATATAGACTCTAAAGAATCTACCCAGGTTCCGTTTTTTGTATGGTATGGTGATCAGGTTCCTGCAGCATATAGGATCACAGGACATGAAACCAAGCAGACCCAAACGACTTACATCTATCCTCTGATTATGAAATACATGGGCCTTGAGGTACCTCAGCATTATAAAAATGAAGGAAATAAATATTTAAATTTAGAGATGAAAAGTATGGAATATGGAGAACTGCCAGAGTAAATATTCCCTCTTGTGAAAGAAGAATTATCTTACAGCTATTCTTTTATTGATACAATAAGCAGTCAATAGATTAGGGACCCAGCACAACCATGCAACGGCAATATAAGAATTGTCAGGATCACCGATTATATTTGTCAGCAAAGGATACCAAAATCTCAGTGTCACCGCAGCAAAAGTACAGGCGTAACTGTAAATCATGAACTGTTGATGCATTACAACATTCCCTTTTCTTATCTGCCCAACCGCAGCAAGAGTTGTCATCAGCCAGATACATCCCAAACTAATAAAGCCCATTGCAGAAATCAGTCCGCCATTAGCATAAAAACCCATATAAACAGCGGATACAGAACTTATAACCACTGAAATCACGTAGATACTTCCGATTTTTCTATGAATCCTGATATATTTATTCCTGAATGAGCTACCAAACTGACGCCAACCTATAAAAAGAGCCACCCCCCCGAAAATAATATGGGCAAAAAAAGCTGTTTTCCAGATAATATTATAAAGTACTTCAGGAGATTTGGAACCTAAAAAGGTATGTTTGTGTTCCACAAAAGCATAAATAAGAGGATAAGCTCCAATTAGTAATGCCAGCACACACATGATTACAAACAGTAATTTTTTCATAGAGATCTGATTAAATTTTTTTGTAAAAATGAGGATTATCAAAGCTTCGAATGTTCCAAAATGAAAGGTGGAACCTATTTATAAAATACTCATAATGATCCACTTGACACGAAACCATCAAAATATTAGCAATAAGTTATTCCATATGGATACTTTGGCTTTTTAAAAACTCCGTTGGTGAACAATTCATATAATTTTTAAAATTTCTATTAAAAGAAGTTTTGGAATTGAACCCACAATCAAAAGCTAATGAAAGAATCGTGTATTTTTGGTTTACCGGAAGCACAACAGTACGCTTAAATTCTTCAATACGCTGTCTGTTGATATAATCATAAAAGTTTTTATGCTCCATAGAATTAATAACCTGAGACAAAAGATTGGGATGAACATCTAATAGTCTGGCAACAGCGTTCAGATTAAGTTCCGGGTCTTTGTATAGCTTTTCCTGTACCATTTTATGCACAAGTTTTTTATAAATAGATTGTATAACCTCATCTCCAGGAGAATTTTTCTGATATTTAACAACTTCATTATCAGTCTCTTTTTCATCCGGTATATTAGTAATAACCGGTATATCTAAAATCCCTACACGACTGATTCCAAAGTAAGCCGCCACTACAATAAAGAGAACAACTAAGGAAAAAATAAGAATATCATTTCTTATAATCACGGCTATCCATATCAGAGCTATCCCTGCAATAAGATAATACAGCCAGTTCAGATTGATTTTCTCAGTATTGGAATATTGGTTGGATATACCTTTTGTATATCTTCTGACAGCAAGAAGGCTTAAAGAAACATATATTATTCCTGATAAGATCATAAGATATTTGAGGATCCTGCTCAATAACTTATACCTGTTATTTCCGCTCTGATAAGCAGCAAGTCTATCCCATGGAGACAACATCAAAAGCTGGGATAGTAGCAGGCAGATCATCAGAACAGGAATACCATGCAGCAGCCATATCTTTACACCTGGATTTTTTCCTGTAACACACAGAACATACAAATACAGCATTGGCCCGTGAATAAAAGGAAAAATAACTTCATATCCCAGGAAATAAGGAAATTTCAAATAGTTACCAGAAAAAAACAGAATAAATAATATGAGATGTAGCCCTATAATCAGAAACCATGCACCCAATACATAATCTGCCATTATTTTTTTACGCTTTCCTATAATCAGAAGAGAAGAGAAACAAGCAGCAAAAACTCCTGCCAGATAAAATATTGATGGTAAAGATTGTAATCCAGAATCAGACATTCAGTGAATAGATTTATCAGACCTTTAAATTATTCATTTTTTGCACAATGTGACCGTTTTTTAACAACTCTTCTCAGGCAGATTAAAAATACAGATAAATAATTAAGAATATTTTAATTCACAAATCTCAAATTTTAATTTATACTTCGTAATTTTATCATGTTTTTTAAACGTTTGGATTACCCTTATAGAGCCTAATGGCCGTAAAGCAAAGTATATCGGAATATTAGATATGATTTTAAGCATATTTTAATATTAAACTTTGTTAAAAGTGATTGACTTTTTAACAAAAAGTATATTTTTGCACAATTATTGATTTAGTCTATTGATTTTGGAAATAATTTAAACGAAATAAATAATTATAAACTTTTAAAAATTTAAAATTATGTCACAATCGTATGAGGTTATTTTTGAAAACAACAAAAAATGGGTAGAATCCAAAGTAGCTGAAAATCCCAGCTTCTTTCAGGAACTTGCAAAAACTCAACATCCGGAATTCCTTTACATAGGATGTTCAGATAGTAGAGCTACTGCAGAAGAATTGATGGGAGCAAAACCAGGTGAGGTATTTGTTCACAGAAACATTGCTAATGTTGTCAATACTTTAGATATGAGTTCCACAGCAGTTATTCAATATGCTGTAGAACATCTGAAAGTAAAACACATTATTGTATGTGGACATTACAACTGTGGTGGTGTAAAAGCAGCGATGACTCCTCAGGATCTGGGATTATTGAATCCCTGGCTGAGAAACATCCGTGATGTTTACAGATTACATCAGGTAGAGCTGGATTCTATTGAAGACGAAAACAAGCGTTATGACAGACTTGTAGAACTTAATGTTCAGGAGCAGTGCATCAACGTGATCAAAATGGCCTGCGTACAGGAAAGGTATATTTTAGAAGAACAACCTATTGTGCACGGCTGGGTATTTGACCTTAGAACAGGTAAGATCATAGATTTGGAAATTGATTTTGAGAAAATTTTAAAAGACATCCAAAAGATCTACAACCTTACAAGTTCAGATTGGGTAATGAGCAGAAAGACGAAGTAGTTTTTCTAAAAAGAATGTAAAATGAAATTCTGGAGTATTATTGTATTAACGTTTTTTCTGAATTTTACAGCGCTGCCAGGCATTGCTGCGGTAGCGGGCTGGGATATTGCAAGAACGAATATCATAATCAACGAAGAAGAACCACATTCTCACCCGTCTTCATTTATTGTTTACGAAAAGACGATTCCGAAACCTTTAGATGTTTTCGACTATCTGAAGTTTTCTGAACCTGATACTCAGGGCATGTCTTTTGTGCTGATAGATGATTCTTTTCATCTTTCACCCTTACTTACTATATTTTCTCCCCCTCCGGAAGCGTAACTCCTATAGTTAGATTTTTTTGATACTATTTCCATATCATTTTTTGATATCGGATACCCATGTACTTTAAAAATTATTTTTTCTCAACTTTTATAATTGACTTATTTAAAAACAAATAAGGAGGTTATACTTTACAGCTTCACATTATGAAAAAGACATCATTAATAGGAGGAATCAAGGAGAATTTTCCTTCAGGACTCGTGGTATTTTTAGTAGCACTTCCGTTGTGTTTAGGAATTGCTTTAGCATCAGGTGCTCCCCCATTATCCGGTATTATTTCCGGTATTGTAGGCGGCCTGGTAGTAGGAACAATCAGTAATTCTAATATTTCAGTTTCCGGGCCTGCAGCGGGTTTAACGGCAATTGTTTTAACAGCTATAACAGATCTTGGCGCATTTGAGCTTTTCCTTTGTGCAGGAATTATTGCGGGACTTATTCAATTGATTTTAGGATTTGTAAGAGCCGGGAGTATTTCCAACTATTTCCCGAATAACGTGATTGAAGGAATGCTTGCCGCTATAGGAATCATTATTATTTTAAAACAGATTCCGCATGCTTTAGGATTTGATAAAGATTATGAAGGTCATGAATCTATCTTTGATAATGGCTTAAACTTCGGATATTTTACAGAATTATTTGGAGCGATCCATCCGGGAGCTATCGTTATCACTTTGGTTTCTGTAGCTATTCTTATCGCATGGGATAAAATCCACGTTCTGAAGAGACTGAAAATGCTTCCGGGAGCTTTGGTTGCAGTAATTGTAAGTATTCTGTTGAATCAGCTCTTTAAAATGTCCGGGAGTTCTCTGGCTATTGAAACCCAGCATTTGGTTTCTTTACCTGTTCCGCAGTCTTTT
The DNA here is from genome assembly GCF_025949665.1 of Chryseobacterium viscerum. Classification (NCBI taxonomy): domain Bacteria; kingdom Pseudomonadati; phylum Bacteroidota; class Flavobacteriia; order Flavobacteriales; family Weeksellaceae; genus Chryseobacterium; species Chryseobacterium viscerum. The sequence continues at coordinate 232,056 of NZ_JAPDFT010000002.1, forward strand.
GATGATTTCAAGAACCTGATTACCACTCCTGATTTTAATGGTTTTACCAATCCTAAAGTATGGATCGTAGGTGCTACTATTGCTATTGTAGCCTCTATTGAAACGTTACTTTGTATTGAGGCGTCAGACCGATTAGACAGACAGAGAAGAATTACGGATACCAATCTTGAGCTTAAAGCTCAGGGAATCGGGAACCTTATCAGCTCATTTATTGGCGGTCTCCCAATGACGTCTGTTGTGGTAAGAAGTTCTGCCAATGCTAATGCAGGAGCAACTTCTAAAGTTTCAGCTATTATTCACGGGATCTTTTTATTGATCTGTGTACTTTCTATTCCTGTTATTTTAAATTTAATTCCATTAGCTACTTTGGCTGCGGTATTAATTTTAGTAGGATATAAATTGGCAAAACCAGCTACATTCAAGCATTTCTGGCATTTAGGAAAATTCCAGTTTATTCCTTTTGTAGCAACGGTTGTAGCTGTTGTAGCAACAGATTTATTAAAAGGAGTAGGAATTGGTCTTACCATCTCTGTTTTCTATATTCTTCAGGGAAATATGAAAAGAGCTTATTATTTAAGCAGAGAAAGGCTGGATGATGCGGATGGAATTAACATAAAACTGGCTGAAGAAGTTTCATTTTTAAATAAGGCAGCTATCAAAAAAACACTTAAAAATATAAAACCAAGTTCTACAGTCATCATTGATGCCAGAAGTACTTCTTACATTGCAACAGATGTACTGGAAATGATTCAGGATTTTGCCAATATCCGCGCAAAGGAACAGGACATCAACGTCGAACTTCTAGGCTTTAAAACTTCATACAGAGATTACGAAAGAAGTGAGGACTCCCATATTCTGGTTACTCACAAAAGAGCCATGTAATCTCCATTTATAATTAATTTTTTTAACTTTAAATTTGATAATAATACATAACATGAAAGCACATACATACGAAACCCAGTCTACAATCACTCCAGAGAAAGCATTAGAGTTCTTAAAAGAAGGAAATCAAAGATTTGTAAACAACCTTAAGGCAAACAGAGACCTTCTTGAACAGGTGAATGCTACCCGTGAAGGGCAGTGGCCGTTCGCTGTAGTTTTAAGCTGTATAGACAGCCGTACTTCTGCAGAGCTTATCTTTGACCAAGGATTAGGAGACGTTTTCAGTATCAGAATTGCCGGTAATTTTGTTAATCAGGACATTCTTGGATCTATGGAATTTGGCTGTAACGTTGCAGGTTCTAAACTTATTGTAGTTTTAGGACACACGAAATGCGGAGCCTTGAAAGGAGGTCTTGACGCAGCACAAATTGAAGGATTGGGAATGGATAATCTTAACCACCTGATCAATCATTTCAACCCTATCATCGATGATATTATCGAAGAGAATGAGGAGCGCTCATCAAAAAACAGCTCGCTTCTGGAAAGGCTTAATCAGCAAAATGTAAAAAATGCAATTGATGATATCCGTAAACAAAGTTCAACACTTAAAAACCTTGAAGCAGAAGGTAAAATTAAAATTGTTGGGGCCAATTACGATGTTGAAACAGGTGCAGTAAGTTGGTTATAAAAGATACACTCATTAAATTTCAATTATAATTTACAGAAAATGCCATCGAAATTCGATGGCATTTATTTTTTATCATGATTTAGATGCGGGCAAATAAAAGTGAGACTCTCCTGTTACCTGGAATCTGCTATCTGTTTTCTATTTTCCATTAAAGGCAGACATTGTATTGTTCAAACCTGCAAAAACGAAAGAAAGGCTCGCCTTAGAAAAAGTTTCAATTCTTTCTGTAAGCTTTTCTGATTCTTCTTCATTCCAGGTTCCTAATACATAATCTACCTGCCGCCCTGCAGAAAAATCAGCAGAGATTCCGAAACGCAGCCTTGCATAGTTTTGAGTCTGCAGTACTTCATTAATATTTTTAAGCCCATTATGGCCCGCATCAGACCCTTTTCCTTTCAATCTTAAAGTTCCGAAAGGTAAAGCCAGATCATCTGTAACGATCAGTACATTCTCCAAAGGAATATTTTCTTTCTGCATCCAGTATTTCACAGCATTTCCGGAAAGATTCATATAAGTATCAGGTTTAAGGATAAAAACTTTTCTGCCTTTATGTTTTCCTTCTGCCAGCCAGCCAAAGTTGGAGGTATTGAATGGTACTTCAAGAGTTTCCGCTATTTTTTCAGCTACTTTAAAGCCTATATTATGTCGTGTATTTTCATATTCTGAGCCTTTATTACCAAGCCCGACGATTAAATATTTCATCAGAAATTTTTTGCAAAATTAAGGGATAAAAAATAAAAAACTCAATCTTAGGAAAGATTGAGTTTGAATATTGTTAAAAAAGTCTTCTATTGTGGTTTGTAGATGTAATTAACGCCATATCCTTTCGTCATATAAGTCTGAGGATCATAAACGTAATTAGTACTCTTTACAATCGGAGTTGGAATAGGTGGCGAAAGATCTGTCACCGACCATCTCTTAGGATTGTTTGGAGATAAAATAAGACTTTCTTTATCATTAATTACTGTAGATAATAGTCTTGAAATCTTGTATACATGTGGCAATAAAGTGAACGGGCTCACCTGATCGTCATAAGCGTAGTATTCATAGCTGTACTTTCCTGTAACAGCACCGAATGCACCTCCAGTCATTGTTCCATAGTTTCTTACCACTTTAGATACATTGTCTCCTACATATGTGTAAGCTGTCTTAGAGTAATCTGTGAAAGCAAGTGGCACTCCTGCTACATCCGGACCATTCTTCATGATGATAGAATCCAGTTTTCCTGTAGAGGTACTGTATTTAATAGTATAAAGGCTTTTCTCTTTTTTCAGTAATGTCTGCGGACCTGGAGTAGTTGCCGGTGGTACTGGCGGAGGTCTTCTGAAGATAGCACGGTTTTCAGAAATCAATTGTAGCTTGCTATTGTTTCCGTAAGTGAATAATTGAGTGTATGATACACTGTCTTTATCCAGTTTTCCGTTTCCGTCAAGATCCAAAAAGCCGTTGAAATTAATCTGGCTGATTTTATCTCCACTATACATAATATTAGTAATTGAGGCACTGTCTGTGATTACTTTGGTCACAAGAAGTCCGCTATACTGATATTCTGCGATAGTATCTTTATCTGTAATTTCTCTGTATAATGCTCTGGGGCCGCTTAATCCTCCTGTATTGTTAAGATCTAACAATGGATTTCCATCCTCATCCAGCATGTCCTTGCAGGAATGTATTGAGGAGAATCCTGCGATTAGTAAAATAAAATAGAAAATTTGCTTCATTTCCTTGTAATTGATTATTTTTTTTGACAAATATAATTTTTTTTTACCTAAAAATTATATGATTATGTTATATTCTGGTAAGATTAATAATTATCTTTCTCTTATAAATTTTTATAAGTAAAAGTAACATTCTGATTTTTCTCAATCACCACATACCCCTGATTATCATAAGAATAACTCTGAGCTGTATTAACAGGAGCAGTCGGTGACGGCAGTTCTATGAACATTGAAGTAGGATTATTCGGAGAAGTCTTATAGAATTGTGCCGGGTTTATCAGACTTCGTGTGATGAAATACACCGTTGGAAGTGTAGAGTAAGGGCTTTTCTGAGCGTCATAGTTTTGAAAGTTGTACTTGCTTACTACCGCTGTCCCCATATTAGGGTTTCCATTGATATCCAATAAACCTTTGGAACAAAGTACCTGAATAACATTTTCTCCGTTATACGTAAATTTATAGTCTATAAACTTGTTATAAGCACTGATTCCGCCTTCTTTTCTCTTCTCAAGAATCTTAGTAAGTTTATTGGTAGTTGGATTATAAGTAAAAGTATAGTCACTTATAACAGAGGCTGCTGGAGTGGCACCCGTTGTAGTAGAAGTGGCATTGTAAATCTTTTTACCTGTAGCATCAGGAACAATATTAAATTCATAAGCAAGACTTGATGCGGCTGAACTTACATATTTAATTTTAGTAATATTTTTATTGGTATACGTTATCGTTCCTGTATAAAAAGCACCTGAAGCAGATTCATCTTTAGAGACTGCAGTCTGTAGATCTCCGGTCACTGCTGCTGTAACATATTCTTCCTGAGAAATATTATTGGCACTAACCTTTGCTAAAACCTTTTTAGGTGGCGGTCCATCATCAGGGTTCGGGATAGATTCTGTGGGATCTGAAGTAGTAGTACATGTTGTCAGAAGCCCAAGAAAAGCAATACCGGCAAATATTTTAAAAAAATAGTTTTTTACCATATAGAATTTTTTTAGCTTGCCCAAATATAATTCAATTTTCGATAATACACTTCAATTTATATGGACAAATTCACAAGAAATAGAGTTAATAAACAAAAAAAATCTAAAAACATAACGTTTTTAGATTTCTAATTATTGTATTATCATAAAAATTAATAAGGCTGCAGTATAGATGTTGTCAAAACAGATTGTGACATATCACTATTAAGATAAGTAGCATCCACAGCTTTTCCTATTCCAAGATTTGTTCCTGAGATCGCTCTTTTAATGCAGGCCACTTTAACGCTATACTGGTTTTTAGGAGTCAGATTCGCAAGAGTAGCATTAAGATTAAAAATCTTGTATGCACCACTATCTCCTAATAAAACATCTGTTCTTACCGCTCTAAGTTTGTCATCTATAAAAATACCGCAGGCAAAACTCGCAGAACTTGTTCCTGTTTTTTGAACCGTAGTCTGAAAAGAAAATGTAGCTTTATTCACCATATTGGTTACAGAAAATGTATCCACTGCTCCGGGAAGCACAGTCCAGTTCCCTGCTAAAGCATCACCATCGTTATAAGGAGTAGTAGCTCCGTTTGGTGCAACAAAAGTAACTCCTGTTTTATCAGCAACGGTATTAATTGAAAAAACAGACATACTTCCCTGCCCATCTGCAATTTTTATCGCCTTCCAGTCATTTGTAATCAGTTCTGCGTTATTGTGAAATATATCACCTGCTGTTCCGGCAGATCCTCTCAGTACATCTGTACCTCCTGTTCTTAATTCTTTTCTAACATTCAGGTCTCCGTTTATATCCAGCATATTAGTCGGATTAGGAGTGTTAATACCCACTTGGGCAGTAGTTGCAACAGCTAACAGAAGTGATGCTACAAATAATATTTTTTTCATAATCCGCTTTAGTTTATAATAGTGTTAAACACTTCTGGAACTTCATACACATCTACTTTAAGAGATGACTGTGAAATAAAGCCATTAATATTACTATATACATTAGTACCTATCGTAAGGGTATTGCTGGCTGCTCCATAAGAACCCAATCTTGTACAGGCCACATCTACGGTGTGATCTCCTTTCGCAAGATTATCTACAATACCAATCTGAGTATGGGTAAGAAAAGGATATGAAGTACTGATTGCTTTTAAGTTTCTCTGTCTCAGATTCACCAGTTTGTTGTCTACAAAAATACCACAGGCATAATCTATTGAAGTATCTGTAGACCCTACTGCTCCGAAGTCTGCCTGTACAACAGTTTCAAATTGAAAATAAGCCTTGCTCTGAGTACTGAATACACTGATCACCTGCGAAAGATTATTTATTTTTTTAAAATTAGTAAGACTGCTGATTTCTTTTCCTTTGGTAAAAGTTCCTCCTCTTGAGGCTAAACTTACTGAGGAATCATCAGAAGAAGTAAATGAAATCCCTACTTTATCTGAAAAAGAGTTGTTGTAGATCAGATAAAATTTATTAGGCTCATATTCAGGAATACGAAGTGATTTCCAGATCGGGGCATAGCCTTCTCCCTGGGAAACCAGTAATTGGTCGTTATTTCCTTGAGAAATTGAGTTATCTGTAGCGTTAAGGACCGCAATTTTATTTCTGAAGTTAAGATCTCCGTTCACATCAAGATTTGCTTTTGGAGCCTCTGTTTTTATTCCTACCTGAGCTGAAACCAAAAGCCCAATGGTCAGAAACAGTGTTGATAATAGTTTTTTCATCATTAGTTTGTTTTATAGCTCACGTATTCAATAACGTCCATTTTCATTGTAGATTCCAAAGTAAATGCACTGGAAGCTCCGTTTGAAGCCTGTACATCACGTCCGATAGCAAATTGTGATGTAGAATTTGAAGTATCAATCTTTCTGCATGCAATCTCAATCGTATGTGCTCCAACGGGAACGTTCTGTTCGGTATAATTAAGGGTAAAGATATAGTCTTGAAGACCATTTTTTCCGCTGTTGTTGTTGGAAGCAATTCTATCCGGGCGTACAGCTACCAGCGTTCCATTTCTGAAAACACCGCAGGTAAATCTCACACTTTCTATCGTAGTAGACGTAGGTGCTTTTATTTCAACTCCTGTCTGAAATTGATAGGTAAGTCTGTTTTTACCATTTTTGATGGTAAAGGTATTTTTAAGACCATCAATCTTTTTCCAGACTCCTTTGGTTGCATCAGTAATATTATCTCCAACACTGTTTTTGTAAATACCATCACCAGCAGTACCATTGGTAAGTGATATAATACCAGCTTGATCTGACGACAGATAAGAGTTGATCAACTTATACTGTCCCTCTTCCATAAAGGAAATGTTCAAAGACTTCCACACGGGAGGCAAACCCTCCCCCTGAGAAACCAAAACCTGGCCGTTTAACCCGGCATTTCCAGCCTGAGTTGAAGTCCCGCCTACTCTAAGTTCTTTTCTTAAGGTGGTTTTTCCATTCACATCAAGAACAGATTTAGGTTTCGTAGTACCTATTCCCACCTGTGCATTGGCATAGAATGAAAGAAGTCCAGCCACGCAGCAATATATAATTTTTTTCATAATAAGGACTGCAAAGGTACACAATGAAGTCCTAAAAATTCCAGTTATACATCCATAAACCTATAGAAATAAACACATTACAACATAGAATTAATCACACATAAAAGTAGAATTATTTCTACATAACTCCACTTTTTACATTTAAAAAAAATCCATTAACGTCTCAAACCCTTACTGTACGGGAATCCACAGAATATTTTTAATCATTAAAAAGTGATTTTAAACCCCTTACAAAGGCCTTAATTCCCTTCTCAAGGAATATTACTCAACAAAAACATGATAACAATCACAAAAAAGCGTATAAAAATCTAAGATTTTTATACGCTTTCTACTCCTTTTACAGATTTGTTTACAAAAAACAAAACCTATAATTTAATTATGTTCAATAATAGCTTTCAGTAATGTATTGACCTCATCTACATTTTTTATCCTTTCCTTCCTCATCATCAGCTGATTACCTTCTTTTCCGGACTTTTCTTTAAGCTGGGCTTCGGCAGGATTTCGGGTTAGATAATTAATAATATGTCTGAATCTATCCGTCTGGTAGAATTTATCCTGAGGATTCCCCGGGAAGTACCCTAAGAACACTCCGTTTTTCATAACAATCTTCTCAAAACCTATATCAGCAGCAAGCCATTTCAGAGAAACGCTTTTCAACAGATTGACTGCTTCTTTCGGCAATGCTCCAAAACGGTCAATCAGCTCAAGTTCAAACTGATGAAGATCTACTTCATTATTAATTTCTGCAATTTTCTGGTATAGCATTAATCTTTCTTCGGTATTGGAGATATAGAAATCAGGCAGCATCAGCTCAAGGTCAGTATCGATATTGACATCTTTTACAGATTTGAAAAGCTTTTGTCTGTCTTCCTCGTTTTCAAACAGACTTTCAAAGTCAGCATCATCTTTCAGTTCTTCCAGTGCTTCCTGCATAAGTTTCTGATACGTTTCAAACCCCATTTCATTGATAAACCCACTTTGCTCAGCACCCAAAAGGTCACCGGCACCACGGATTTCAAGGTCTTTCATTGCAATCTGGAAACCGCTTCCAAGATCAGAAAACTGTTCAATGGCTTCCAGACGCTTTCTGGCATCCGAAGTCATCATATCATAAGGAGGGGTAATCAGGTAACAAAACGCCTTTCTGTTGCTACGTCCTACCCTTCCTCTCATCTGATGGAGATCTGCCATACCAAATCTTTGTGCATCATTGATGAAAATAGTATTGGCATTCGGGACATCCACACCACTTTCTACAATGGTTGTAGAAACAAGGACGTCATATTTTCCTTCCATAAAATCAAGCACATTCTTTTCAAGCTGCTTTCCTTCCATCTGTCCATGTCCTGTAATCACTCTTGCATCCGGAACCAGTCTCTGAATAAGTCCGGCAATATCTTTCAGATTTTCAATCCTGTTATTAATGAAATAAACCTGTCCATCTCTCTGAAGCTCATAAGAAACGGCATCACGAAGAATCTCTTCATTGAATCCAATTAACTGTGTATCTACAGGCTGCCTGTTAGGCGGTGGTGTTTTGATAACGGATAAATCCCTTGCGGCCATTAATGAGAACTGTAAAGTTCTCGGAATAGGAGTAGCTGTCAGCGTAAGCGTATCAACATTATTTTTAAGTGTTTTCAATTTATCCTTTACGGAAACTCCAAACTTATGCTCCTCATCAATAATCAGCAGACCCAGATCTTTAAACTTCACGGAACCACCTACCAACTGATGTGTTCCGATGATAATATCCACTTTTCCATTCTTTAAAGCATCTAAGGTTTCTGATTTTTGTTTCGCCGTTCTGAATCGGTTTACATAGTCAACATTTACAGGAAAATCCTTAAGTCTTTCTTTAAAACTTCTGTAATGCTGAAAAGCAAGAATGGTTGTAGGAACCAAAATCGCAACCTGTTTACCGTCTGTTGCTGCCTTAAATGCCGCACGAATTGCAACTTCTGTTTTACCGAAACCTACATCACCACAAACCAGTCTGTCCATAACAGTATCAGCTTCCATGTCTTTCTTTACATCTATTGTTGCTTTTTCCTGATCCGGAGTATCTTCATAGATAAAACTTGCCTCCAGTTCATTCTGAAGATAAGAATCCGGTGTATAAGCAAAACCTTTTGCTGTTTTTCGCTGTGCATATAATTGAATAAGGTCAAAAGCAATTTGTTTTACCTTCGCTTTCGTTTTTTGTTTCAATGATTTCCAGGTTGGAGAACCAAGTTTGCTCAAAACGATTTCTTTTCCATCCGGTCCGTTGTATTTTGAAATCTTATGCAAAGAGTGAATACTTACATATAATAAGTCTCCGTTTTTATAAGTTAGCTTAAAACATTCCTGAATCTTACCATCATTATTCACTTTTACCAGCCCCATAAATTTTCCTATTCCATGATCAATATGGGCAATATAGTCTCCAATCTTTAAAGACATCAGGTCTTTCAGAGTAAGCTGTTCTGATTTTGCAAAAGTATTTTTGGCTTTATATCTCTGATAACGGTCAAATATCTGGTGGTCTGTATACACAAGCAGCTTGTGCCCATTATCTACAAATCCTTCATGCAGTTCAGATTTAAAGCTTTTAAAAGGAAGTTCGTGTTCAAGTTCTTCAAAGATAGACTCCAGCCTTTCTTTCTGTTTTTCTGTTGAAAAGGAGATCCATGTATCAAACCCACTATGTTGCTTTTCTTCGATATCCTCAATCAGCAGTTCAAAGTTTTTATGAAAAGACGGCTGTGGAAGCTGCTCCATTTTGACTTCAGTAATCTCCTTCAATCCTTCAATCACTGATCCACCAAAGTCAACTGTTTTGAATTTTTTATAATCAAATAAAAACTCCTGATCAGAAATAAAAAGTTCCTGAGGAGTTCTGTGAGCAATATCTTTACTTAATGCATCATATTTTTCCAAAGACTTTTCATAGAAAGTCCTGATCTTCTGCATTCCTATCATTCCATTTTTAGAAACCACAAAACTTTCATTGGGCAATAGCTGCAGCAATGACACTCTGCTGCCTGTAACAGAAAAATTCATATTGGAAACCAATTGAAAATCCTTTACTTTATCTACAGAAAGCTGAGTTTCGATATCAAAAGTTTTAATACTTTCCACTTCATTACCAAAGAATGTAATCCTATATGGTTTTTCGTATGAGTAAGAAAACACATCTACAATTCCCCCTCTTACAGAAAACTCTCCCGGTTCTGAAACAAAATCAGCCTGCTGAAAATGGTAATGAGTAAGCAGTTCGTCTACAAAATCGAAATCAAGCTGATCTCCTACTTTTATATGATGAGAAATGGCTTTAAAATCTTCTTTTTTCAGCACTTTTTCAGACAAAGCTCCGGCATAGGCTACAATGACTTTCGGAGATCTCCCGGAATTGATTTTATTTAAAACTTCAGTTCTTAAAACCAGATTGGCATTTTGTGTTTTTTCCACCTGATAAGGTTCAAGATGGGTAGCAGGAAAATACAGCACCTTATCCTTACCAAGAAGGTCTTCCATTTCTGTATTAGCATACAATGCATCTTCCTTATCATCTACCAGATAAAGAATATTTTTCTTTTGAACCAAAAAAAGTTCAGCCACAAAAACAGAAACTGAAGATCCCGCACTTCCTTTCACAGCAATATGCTGGCTGTGTTCTAACTGAGTAAAAATTTCTTTCCCGAACTCTTTCTGCATCAGATCTGGAAGAAACTTTTCGTTGATGGATTTTAATTGCATAAATAGTAATGATATAAACGACAAAAGCGATTTCGGGAGTTTTCCGAAACCGTTTATGATATACAAAGGTACGGATATTTTTTTCTTCCGATTAAACCAGGATTGACTTTCTGATTCAAAATGAATGATTTAGCTAATAAATCTTAATTTTTTACAATTTTATCTAATAACCCGTTAAAAAAATTCAATTATCACCTAATGGCATAGTGTTTGGCATTTCAAGCCTAACCAAACATTAAGTATTATGAAAAAAGCAATTAAAATCTTAGGAGTGATGATGATGCTGGTATTTACAGCATTATCTTTTTCGTCGTGCAGCAAGGATGATGACCCGGTAAACAATGAATTCTTTGCAGGAACATATAAAGGGAGTATATCTTATAAAGACGGTGGATCTACTAATGTAAGCACAGATAACGGAAGTGTTTTTGTAACGAAGATCGCCAGCGGCACCAAGTATAATTTCGCTTTCTCAAACAGCATTCCGGATCTTAACGGAATAGAGTTTAATCAGGAAGGAGATCATACTCTTGTTATGATTGGTTCTACAGCAACCTCTTATATCAGAATTGACAACAATACGTTAAAAATCCTATACGCAAAGGATGGTAAAACGTGGACAGCCAACTGTACACGCTAGCCTCCTGTCTATTTATATATTATTGCAAGCCTGTTTTCATCTGAAGACAGGCTTTTCTATTGGAAATGAAGTGTTTTAATTTTTTTTTAAGCAGTAATAAACTTTAGTTAAGTTTGAAAATCTCAATTTTCTAGCCTGCTTTTTGTATATCTTTATTCAACAAAAAACAAACATTAATTCTTATGAAAAAACTATTATCTGCAATGTCATTGATCCTTGGATTAGGACTTGCAACTGCTCAGCAGACTGCTCCCGCTACAAGCACTCAGGCTCATCCTCCTGTTAAAACAGCAGTGAAAGCCGCTAAACCAGCAGAAGTAAAAGCTGCAAAACCAGCAATGGATGCAAAAGCAGCAAAGCCCGCTGCTCCTGCCGCCAAGATGAAAAAAGACGGCACTCCTGATAAGAGATATAAAGAAAACAAGCACCTGAAAAAAGATGGTACTCCTGATAAAAGGTACAAGGTGAACAAATAAGCATAACATTAACATATAGTTGTTATTTTCATAATCAAATTTCGAAAAGCCGGTGGAACTTGTTCCATCGGTTTTTTTATGTGAAGCTTCGTAAAAAATGATTCCATATTCTCTACTTATTTATAAATTTGACCCATGTTAAACTTCTTCAAGAAAAATGCAGCGCTGATCTGGGCAAAGAAACATGTTCTGAAAGCAGAGGAATTCAAAAAAAATGCAGAGAAAAACCAGGAGGATTTATTACTTTCTCTAGTTAATACGGCTCAAAAAACACTTTTTGGCCGGGAACATGATTTTGAAAACATCCGTTCTGTGAAAGATTTTCAGGACAGAGTTCCCGTAGCAGATTATGAAGATCTGAAACCTTATATAGAGCGGGTAAAAAAAGGACAGGCCAATATCCTATGGACAGAAACTCCTGAATATTTTGCCAAAACTTCGGGAACAACTTCTGGATCTAAATACATTCCGATTTCCAGAGATGGAATGCCGCTTCAGGTTGCTGCTGCTCAAAGTGCCCTGTTTCATTACATCAGTAAAAAGAACAATGCCGACTTTGTGAACGGGAAAATGATTTTTCTGCAGGGAAGTCCTGAACTGGAAGAAGTTTTTGGAATAAAAACAGGAAGATTATCCGGTATTGTAGCGCACCACATCCCGAATTATCTTCAAAAAAACCGTCTACCAAGCTGGGAAACCAATATCATGGAAGACTGGGAAGCCAAAGTAGATAAAATCATTGAAGAAACGGAACGTGAAAACATGACCCTGATCTCAGGAATTCCGCCATGGCTGATCATGTATTTTGAGAAGTTAACAGAAAAACACGGCAAAAAAATCAAACAGCTTTTCCCGAATCTGCAGCTTATCGTTACCGGAGGGGTCAATTACGAGCCATATCGGGACAAAATGGAAGATCTCCTGGGAGGGAAAGTGGATATCATTCAGACATTTCCTGCTTCTGAAGGTTTTTTTGCTTTTCAGGATGATTATACAAAAGAAGGCCTTCTGCTATTGACCAATCATGGAATTTTCTATGAATTTATTCCTTTGGAAGAATATGGCAAGCCAGGAGCTAGAAGATTAACGTTAAAAGAAATTGAACTTCATAAAGATTACGCCTTAATTCTCACAACCAATTCCGGACTTTGGGCTTATTCTATCGGAGATGTTGTAAGGTTTATCGGCAAAAACCCTTACAGGATTCTGGTAAGCGGCAGGACCAAACATTTCACTTCGGCATTTGGGGAACACGTGATTGCTTTTGAGGTGGAAGAGGCAATGAAAGCTACTCTTGAAAAACATCCGGCACAGATTACAGAGTTCCATCTTGCTCCACAGGTGAATCCTGACGAAGGACTGCCATATCATGAGTGGCTGATTGAATTTGAAAAAGAACCGGAGCATTTAGATACATTCAGAGATGAGCTGGATGCACAATTGAGAGCAAGAAACACCTATTATGATGATCTTATTTCCGGGAATATTTTACAGAAACTGCATATCACCAGACTTAAGAAGAATGCCTTTCACGAATATGCCAAATCTCAGGGGAAACTGGGAGGGCAAAATAAGACTCCGAGATTGGCTAATGACAGAAACATTGCAGATCTCTTAGAAATTTACAAAAATTAATCATATTTTTTCAATTCCAAAAACGTATATTCAAAAAAAATTATAAATTTGAAAAACTAAAAGAAAATAATGAAAGCATCTGTACTGTTGAAATCGTCTTTACTAACATCTTTATTTGTTATTACATCTTGTGCTACTACAAAATACAGCGAAGATATTTCAAAAAACAATTACTCCAATCTTGAAGCCGGAAAGATATACAAAGTAACTATGAGAGACGGCTCTCCAAAGCAGACCATCCTGTTCAGAAACGTTGTTGGTGATAATCTTGTAGGTACGGCAGGTAAAAAAGACAGCACAGAAGTAGTAATCCCTAAATCAAATGTAGCAGCTGTAAAAGACAGAAGGAAGGCAAGAATTGCTGCCGGAGCTACTATTATTGGAGCTGCGGGTGTTGCGGCAATTGTAATCAGTTCTTCAAGAGCAGACTAAAATAGATTTTATCTTTCAGGATATATTTAATATATCTTTTAAAAATCAACATATGAATAGTCCTAAATAAATTTTTAGGGCTATTTTTGTTCATGATTTCCTTTACTCCGTTACAAACATTACAAAATGTTGAATTCAGAAATCTTCTCACTGGGAGATTTTTTATTGTTTTAGCTTTCAGAATGCTGGCCACTTTATTGGGATGGTGGGTATATCAATTAACAAAAGATCCTTTTTCAATAGGCCTTATCGGCCTGTCGGAGGTAATTCCTGCTGTAAGCTGTGCGCTGTATGCCGGACACGTTATTGATATGAATGAGAAAAAGCGACTTCTTCTTATCTGCAATTATGCTTATATTTTCCTGATCGGGCTTCTTCTGGCACCTGCATTTTTTGATGTAGAGATGCATTTCACCGGCCATCAGATCACCTATTATATTTATGGAGTTATCTTTTTTACTGGGATCGCAAGAGCCTTTATCGGTCCTATTGTTCCTTCCATGATTCCTAAAATTGTAAAGAAAGAAAATCTTCCCAATGCGGTAACACTGAACCAGGCCACTTTCCTGATCTCTTCTGTCTGCGGACATGCAGTAGGCGGTATTCTTATTGGGTTTATTGGGGTAAAGTGGACATTGGTCGCTATTTTATCATTAATATTTGTTGCTTCATTATTTTTCTGGCAGCTTCGTAAACAGCATTCGGAATACAAAAAGGAAACTGTAAATGTAGTGGAAAGTATGCGTGAAGGAATCTCTTATATTTTCAAAACCAAAGAGATTTTAGGAGCTTTATGTCTGGATATGTTTGCCGTACTTTTTGGTGGTGCAGTAGCGATGATTCCGGTATTTGCTACAGATATTCTAAATTCAGGAGCCGAAGGTTTCGGATTGCTGAACGCAGCATCTGATATTGGTTCAATGTGTATTATTACTATTTTATCTATTGTTCCACTCCGAAAAAATCAGGGAAAAATACTTCTTGCTGTTGTTACCGGGTTCGGACTTTGTATTATTGGATTCGGTTTATCCAAATTGTATTGGCTGTCTTTCATGTTCCTTGTAATGAGCGGAATGCTTGATGGAATTTCTGTAGTTATCCGAGGTACCATTGTACAGTTAAAGACACCTGATCATATAAGAGGACGTGTTCTCAGTGTAAATTCAATCTTCATTATGTCCAGCAATGAAATGGGACAGTTTGAAAGTGGTGTTATGGCTAAATTACTGGGGGTTGTACGTTCTGTGGTATTTGGAGGCTGTATGACTGTTCTAGTTGCTTTACTTGTGGGGAGCACCAATCCTAAACTAAGAAAAATGCAATATTAACTTATTCTTTATCAATCTATTTCAAATTCCAAACAGTAAAAATAAAAATCCGAAATACTTAAAATCAGAATAGAACGTTTTCTATTCTGATTTTACTTTTATAGACCTTTTTTAAAAATAATTTAAACAATTAGATTTCAAATATTCATTCAAATCAATAATATCTTTACGATCTCCATATAATTTTAACCAACCCATAAAATACCATATTAAAAATCAATATATTACTTTCTTTAAATATATCTCAAAATCTTTAATTTAACGTTAATAATTTTTTATATTTGCCTTATAAAATATCCCCCTATGTACAAACTTTTACTAACTTTGAGCTTTTTCGTCACAGGTTCGCTGATGAATGCCCAATTTTTTTCAGATCAAACCTTACAGCAATCTGTATTGCAATTGAATAATGCAAAAACAGAAAATGACTATGATACTCTTTTTTCTAAGTTTTCAGAAACTAAAACTTCAGAAAAATGGCAGGCCAACTATTATGCTGCAGCAGCATTGTATCTTAAAACAAATTTCCTTTTAAAGAACAGCCCGAACAGCCCTCTTGGAGAGTCTAATGAATCTGCAAGAAAACTTGCTATGCAGGCCCTTGCTTCTGAAAAGAATAACGGAGAAGTAAATATTCTTCTTGCCCTCATCCACTTTCAGAAAATCAGGATAAAAACGGCTACAGATCCCCAAAAGGAGCTAAAGACAGTTACAAGTTTTATGACGAAAGCGGAAACCACTGTAAAGAACAATCCAAGACTTTCTTTCTTAAAAGCTGAAATGGCTGAAAAGCAAGGCAACAAGACAGAAGCGATCAAATTATATCAAAAAGCAGTCACAGAATTCGAAATATCAAATGCCTCATCCAGCTCACCTAACTGGGGAAGACAGCTGATCGGAACAAATTAACAGTAAGAAAATGTATGATCTCCTGAGTGAATCGGGCGGTCAGTTTTTATTTTGACACAAAAGACTTTAATGTTATATAATGTTCACAGGAACCTTTTGTATCAGATAAAGCACCACATTTTTTTAGTAATTAAACAATTTTACTATTTGTTTTTAAAATCAACTCTTATGAAAAAAGCATTACTTGTTTTCTCAATTATATTTTCACATCTTTTATTTGCCCAGTCAGACTGTCCTACTGCAATGGCAGTCTGCGGAAACTCGGATATATCATATACTCCGGGCGGGCATGGAGACATTGCAGAAGACCTGGGCGGATGTTTATCTTCCGATGAAAAGTACTCTGTATGGTACTCGTTTACGGTAGCAACAGCCGGAACTCTTACTTTTGAAATCATTCCCAATGATCAGACCGATGATTATGACTTCGGTGTATATGGACCTAACAAATCATGTGGTAACCTTGGAACTCCAATCCGCTGTTCTTATTCCGGAGCAGCTGGAAACACAGGTCTTAACATGACAGCTACAGACCTTAGTGAGGATGCTTCAGGAGATAAATGGGTGAAATACCTTGATGTATTACCTGGCCAGACGTACTATTTAATTGTAAATAACCACAGAGAGACCGCTAACGGATTCAAATTATCATGGGGTGGAACAGCTACTTTATCTTCTCCATTTACAGATCCGAATATACAGCCTCATCCATTCATTCCACCGGGAATTCCAGGAGCAAACCCTACAGATCCTAGAGAAGTAGTGGTGTGTGCAAACCCTGCAACTTTTGATTTCTCTTCATTAACAGCAGGAATTCTTAACGGTAACCCGAACTTCAGTATTAGTTACCATACAAGTCAAAATGATGCGTTAACAGGTAACAACCCTCTTGTTGGCCCTCAGACAGTTACTCCTGTAGGTGTTTATTTCTACAGTATCAACTACACTGATCCTACTAATCCGAACAGTCCTATTAATAAATGTAGACAGACTGGTAAATTTAAATTTAAAGATGGGACGATCAAGGCAACAAACGTTACTTTAACAAGCTGTAACAACAACAATGCAGGTACGGCAACTTATGACCTTACAACAGCCGCTGTTTTTGCAGATCCTACGGCAACAAAAAAATATTATTATACTTTATATGATCTGAATAACTCAATCAATGAGATCACCAATATCTATCAGTTTGTTTCTGCAGAGGGTAAAATATATGTAAAAGTAACTTCTGTATTCGGATGTACTGATATTGCAGAAATTACTCTTAAGTTCTATCCGCAAATTATTGCAAAAGATGCTGAGCTAAGATCATGTTTTATTGAAGCAAATCCTTCCACAGCTTTATTCAACCTTGATAACGCTGCTGTCATCACGCCACAGGCAGGTATCACGAAAAAATACTTCCCTTCACTGACAGACGCAATAGATGGGACCAACGAGATTTTAAATGCTAATTATATTGCACCAAGCGGCCTGGTATATGTAAGAGTATCTGATACCAGAGGATGTTTTGTAGTTGTAAAAATCGGTCTAACAGTTATTGCACCGGTAACATCCAGTGTTCTGAAAGACAAAATCATCTGTGTAGAAGACACTACCACATTAGATGCAGGTCCTGGATTCAAAAGCTATGAATGGAGCACAGGAGCTACAACACAATCTATCAAAGATGTAGGAGTAGGAGTTTACTGGGTAAAATTAAAAACGGGAGAATGTATTGCCACTCAAAAGGTAACAGTATATCCTTCTGAGCAGCCGGTAGTGACAAACATTGATGTTTCCAACACTACATTAACAATCAATGTAATAGGAGGAACTCCGGATTATCAGTATTCTATGGATAAAATCCTATGGCAAACCTCCAATACATTCTCTAATGTAGCAAGAGGAACATACAAAGTATATGTAAAAGATGCTTATGACTGTGAACCTATCGAAGTGACAATAGTAGTTCCTAACCTGATCAATATCATTACGCCGAACGGAGATGGTGTGAACGATGTTGTAGATTATTCTGCCATTGCAGACAAACAAAATCTGGTATTGAGTATCTTTGACAGATATGGAACAAAAATCCACCAGGGAGATAAATCCAACGGATACAAATGGGACGGAACAATTGCAGGAAAGAAGATTCCGACAGGCACATACTGGTACTCCATAACATGGAATGAGAATGACAAGAAGAATACTCCTTTCAAGTTTTCAGGTTGGATCGTTGTAAAAAACAGAGAATAATCCTTATACAATATGGAAAAGCCGCTTTGGCGGCTTTTTCTTTTAGCAAATCATGATAAAATATATTGATCCCAATTTTGTTTAACAAAAATCGTTTCAACAATGAAAAAAATACTACTTCTTTTTATTTTATTGATAACACAGATAGTCTACTCACAGTCAGATTGTATCACAGCAATTCCCATCTGTGGTAACTCTGATATTTCTTACACCCCTTCAGGACCCGGAAACATTATAGAAATTCTTAATGCAAATGGAGGATGTCTTAGCACCAATGAAAGATATACCGTTTGGTATACTTTCACTGTATCTACACCGGGAACACTTGCATTTAAAATAAAACCTAACGATCAGGGCGATGATTATGATTTTGCTGTATATGGGCCAACAGCCAATGGCTGTGCTTCCTTACAGAATGCAGATCATGTTTTCATACAACCCATAAGATGTAACTATAGCGGTACTCCGGGAGATACAGGTCTGGATCTTACTCTTGCTCCACCCGCAGTATTCCCTACCAATCCTCCTGGTACTACAGCGAGTATGAACAATGGTAAATGGAGCCCTTACATGGATGTATTGGTAGGTCAAACCTATTATTTAGTTATTGACAACTTCAGTAGATCTGTTAATGGTTTTTCTATGGAATGGTCAGGTACTGCAAGCTTAAGCTCTGCATTCAACGATCCGGTTCTTTCACCGAATCCATTCATTCCTCCGGGAATTCCAGGAGCTGCGCCTAACGATCCTAGCCAGGTGATGGTTTGTGCGTTACCAACTCAGTTTGATTTTTCAACACTTTCAGCAGCTATTATTAACGGTAACAATTCTAATTTCCAGGTAACTTATCACAAAACTACCAACGATGCTCTTACAGGAGAAAATCCTCTTACTATAGCAACTGTAGATGGAACAACAACATACTATTACAGAGTAGTATATAAAGACCCAACCAACCCAACCAATCCCGTCAACGGATGTTTCATAACCGGGAAATTTAAGTTTGTCAATGTGGGCATCTCAGCCAATACTGCCACTTTATACTCTTGTAACAATAATGGAGCAGGCACTGCAATGTATAATCTAACAACAGCCAATGTATTTGGAGGAACCGGAGCAACGATTAAGTATTATACGACCGTTACCGATATGAATGCAGAGGTGAATGAAATTACAGATCCAACCCATTATGTTTCTGCAGAAGGGACAGTATATGTAAAGGTTGTTTCTACTTTCGGATGTGTTGCAACCACTACAATCAGATTATCATTCTATCCAACAGTTGTATTGAAAGATGCTGTACTCCAAAACTGCTATATTGATACTGACGTTACCCGTTCAACATTCGATCTTTCTAAAGCTGATATCGGAGTAGCCGTTCCAACCCCTACAGGAACTATTATTAAATATTACACATCAGTAGCTGATGCCAAAGCTCAAACCAACCCTATTACAACACCATTAAATTATCTTTCAGAAAGCAAAACGGTATATGTAAGAGTAGACAATGATAAACAATGTTATTCAATTGCTAAAATAGAGCTGATAGTATTACCTCCGGTAAAATCAGCCGTATTAAAAGACAAAACAATTTGTGCTGAAAGCAAAACAACTTTGGATGCAGGACCTGGATTTGCAAGCTATGAATGGAGCACGGGCGAAACTACACAGTCTATCAGCAACGTGGGAGTTGGTGTTTATTGGGTAAAACTTCAGACTGGAAAATGTTTCACGCTTCAGGAAGTACGTGTTCACGCAAGCCTTCAGCCAGTAATCTCAGGAATCGAAATTACCAACAACAACATCACAGTAACAGCTACAGGCGGGGTTCCTCCTTACAAATATTCTGTAGACGGTGTTAACTGGCAGGATTCCAACATATTCACAGGACTTCCAAGAGGTGAGAATACGATATATGTAAAAGATACTTACAACTGTACTCCTATTCAGGTGACTGTGACAGTTCCTAACCTTATTAACGCAATCACTCCGAACGGAGACAATGTAAATGATGTTATTGACTATTCAGCATTAGCTTACAAGAAAAACCTTATCTTCATTGTGTATGACAGATACGGAAACAAACTTCATGAGGCTAACAGAATGAATAACTTCTCTTGGGACGGAACAGCCTTTGGTAAGAAAATCCTGACAGGAACTTATTGGTACACGATCTCATGGAACGAAAACAATAAAGACAATACAGAAACCAAATATTCAGGATGGGTATTGGTAAAAAATAAAGAATAAGCTATACTTAATCTTCTTGAAAAAATCACCTCAGACCGAGGTGATTTTTTTTATCAACAAGATCAACCTCCTGTTTACAGCATTTTCCGAAAGACTGCTAATAATTTGTTGAATACTATTTTTTTATTATTTTTTAAATAAACTATCTTTGCACCATGGCGCAGAAAGAAACATTATCATCCCTGACACACGGAAACTTTGCAAAAGAATTGTCTATTGCGGATGGAAAAATGCCTCCCAATGCAGTGGATTTTGAAAGACTTGTTATCGGAACTTTTTTGATTGACAAAAAGGGGCTTGACCATTCCATCGACCTTCTTACACCAGAAGTATTTTATGATCCGAGACATCAGGTCATCTTTTCTACCATCCTGAAGCTTTATGAGGGAAACCAACCGGTAGACTTAATGACCATTATTCAGAATTTAAAAAAAGAAGATAAACTAAGCCAGGCAGGCGGTGACCACTATATCATCGATCTGACGATGGGAGTAAGCTCATCTGCCCATATTGAATATCATGTACGTGTTATTCTTGAAAAATATATTTTAAGAAGCCTAATCAATGTTTCTGCCAACGTAATAGATTCTTCCTATAAAGAATCTACAGATGTTTTTGAACTTCTGGATAAAGCAGAACAATCTTTCTTCGAAATTACCAACGGAACAATTAAGAAGGGTTTCGATACAGCCAATTCACTGGTAAAACAAGCTATTGATACAATTAAATCTTTAAAAGATAAGGAGGGGCTTTCAGGGGTTCCTTCAGGATTCCGAGATGTAGATAAAGAAACCGGAGGATGGCAGAATTCTGACCTTATTATTATTGCCGCACGTCCCGCGATGGGTAAAACGGCATTCCTTCTTTCCATGGCAAGAAATATTGCAGTAGGACACAAAGTCCCCATGGCTCTTTTCTCTCTCGAGATGGCATCTGTACAGCTGATCACCAGGATGATTGCTTCTGAAACAAGGATTTCTTCTGAAAAATTAAGAAAAGGAACTTTGGATGATGAAGAATGGCAGAGACTATTCTCCAATGTATCTGAGTTGGAAAATGCTCCTTTATATATTGACGAAACTCCTTCCCTTTCCATATTCGACTTCCGTGCAAAATGCAGAAGACTTGTAATGCAGCATGGAGTAAGAATTATCATGGTCGACTACCTTCAGCTGATGACAGCAGGAAGCAGCGGCGGAAAAGGAGTCGGAAACCGTGAACAGGAGATTTCCATGATTTCACGTTCATTAAAAGCGATTGCAAAAGAACTTAACGTTCCGGTAATTGCTCTTTCACAGCTTTCGAGAAGTGTGGAGGCCCGCCCGGGAAAAAGACCTCAGCTTTCAGACTTGAGAGAATCCGGAGCGATTGAGCAGGATGCGGATATTGTATCTTTCATCTTCAGACCGGAATATTATAAAATTACCGTTTGGGATAATGATGAAGAAGGACAGGAAACTTCTACTGAAAATCAGGCTGAGCTGATTATTGCAAAGCACAGGAATGGTGCCACAGCAGATGTCCGGTTATCTTTCTTAAAACATTTTGCAAAATTCGGTGATATTGAAGCTGCAATGGACGGAGCCGGAGGAGGATATCCTTCTAACTTTGGAGAACCAAGCGGCTTTGACAAAATCAAAACTACCATTCAGCCAGGGGCAGCATTTGATCTTCCGGATAGCTCAAAACTTTCCGGCTCATCCATGAATGACTTTGATGATGATGATGATTTTCCGTTTTAAGTCGAAGACTAATCCAAATTCAGTTTAAATTCACAACCCATAATTCAATTTTTTAAAAAGCAGATTTGAGAATCGAAATTTATACCGACGGGGCTTGCAGCGGAAATCCGGGAAAAGGCGGATATGGAATTCTCATGCGCGTTCCTGAAAAAAATTACCAGAAAACATTTTCCAAAGGGTTTCGGAAAACCACCAATAACAGAATGGAACTTCTGGCTGTCATCACTGCATTGGAAAAACTAAAATCCACAGAAAATGACATCCACGTGTATACAGATAGTAAATACGTATCTGATGCAATCAACCAAAACTGGATTGCGGGATGGATCAAACGAGGCTGGAAGAATGTAAAAAACCCCGACCTCTGGAAAAAATTCGTTGAACTATACAATAAACACACTCCTAAAATGCATTGGGTAAAAGGGCATGCGGGCCATTTTGAAAACGAGCTTTGCGACAAGTTAGCCGTTGCAGCAGCCAATTCTTCTGATCTCGAAATTGACACTTATTTTGAGGGGTTGGATAGCAATTCTTTATTTTAATTTAATTAATATAAATAAGTAATTACTATAACAACATTCACCATTATATCATAATAAACTGTATTTTTTTAAAATATTATTAAAATTTTAGCAAAATTAACATTAAATACATATTATTTAATTGGGATTTAATATCTTTACACATTAATCAAAGTCCCATTTAAATGAATAAAAATCTATTATTGTATTTATCTGTTTTTTTACTTTGTATAGCTGGGAAGTCCTTCGCCCAGACTTATCAGCTTATCGGAAACCCAGTAACTACTACAGGATGGACGATGGTTTCCCCTACCCAGGTAAACACAGATTTTATTCAGCTTACCCCGGATACCAATGACCAATCCGGTTCTATCAGGCTGAATGACCCTATCAATTTAAAATATTGTGATAAATGGAGAGTGGAATTTGATTTCAGAATGGATTCCAACCAAACCTACAACGGAGACGGAATTGCTTTCTGGTATCTTGCCAATCCGCCTGTTGCAAGTGTATTGGGTTCCGGCCTCGGAGTATCTCAAAATGCGGTAGGTCTTGTCGTAGGATTTGACACCTATAATAATACTACAAGCACTACGATGAGCAAGGTTCACGTTGCTTATGGGCAGGTTCAAAATACAAGTGACACCAATAATGTTGAGTTCTTTAATGTTGCAGGAAGCTCTTTTCACTCGCCAGATCTGAATACCACCCAGCCATTTCAGGGGACAACTTATAAACATGTTGAAGTAACAGCACAGGTAAATCCTGCGGCACCTACCAGCTGGATATTAAAAATAACAATAGACGGTAATGTAATTTGTAATCAGTCTTTTGCTCCTTCCGGAACGGCTGCCGCAATGACTGTAGGATATTTTGGATTTTCAGCTTCCACAGGAGGTGCAAGATCAAGACACTCTATTAAAAATGTAAAAATTTATACTGATAAAGTTCCTATTTTACAAAATTCAGCCACCCAGTCTTTTTGTCCCAATCCTACTACCGGATACGGATCTGTAAACCTGACATCTTTCAATTCGCAATTTGTCAATAATCCTTCAAATTACACATTTACTTATTATCCACTGGGAAGCTCCACACCTATTGCTAATCCTGCCAATTATCAATTCAATGCTAATACAACAGTTACAGTTGTCATTAAAGATAATGCAGGCCTGCTTTGTGACAACCCGGATGGTAAGATATTACTGGTTCTTGCACCTTTCAAAGCTGAAGATAAAACCATTACGGTATGTAATAATAACAAAGCCGGCACCGCCACTTTCAACCTGAATACAGCAAATGTAACAGGCGTTCCGGGAGCTGTAAAAAAATATTATAAAACGTTAGCAGACCTCAATGCAGACACTAATGAGATTCAAAATCCCGGCAACTACATATCTGCTCCGGGAGTTGTATATGTAAAAGTAACAACTCCTCAGGGATGTACAGGTTCAGCAAAAATCACGCTGGAATTTTACCCTGACACTCCCGTAAAAGAAGCTTCATTGAGATCATGTTTTATTGAAAACAATATCACCAGTGCTATTTTTAATCTGATGACTGCAGATGTTACCACATTAACCACAGGTGTATCAAAAAAATACTACACTTCCATTGCTAATGCCCTTGACGGAACCAACGAGATTATGAACCCTCTTCAGTACCTATCCACAAGTACTGCCGTTTACGCAAAAGTAACAGACGCCAATGGATGTTTTAATATTGCTAAAATCAACCTTATTGTATTACCACCAGTACCATCATCTGTTCTGAAAGACAAAACCATTTGTATTGGTGAAAAGACAGATCTGGATGCAGGCCCTGGGTTTGACGGCTATGAATGGAGCACCGGAGCAACCACCTCATCTGTTAAAGACCTTGGAGTAGGCGTTTATTGGGTGAAGCTTAAAACAGGTAACTGTATCACTACACAGATTGTAAAAATAAACGCATCTGCAAATCCTGTGATCTCCAGCATTGACATTGATAACAACACGATAACGGTAAATGTAGCAGGTGGAAAACCCCAGTATCAATTCTCTCTGGATGGAGTCAACTGGCAGACCAGCAATATTTTCACCGGATTAGCGAGAGGAGAAGTAAGAGTATATGTAAAAGATTTCTATAACTGTACTCCTGTTGAAGTTCAGATCACTGTACCCAATCTGATTAACGCCATCACTCCAAACGGTGATAACGTAAACGACTTCATTGACTATTCTGCACTTGCTTACAAGAAAAACCTGATATTCATCGTCTACGACAGATATGGTAATAAATTGTATGAAGCCGGAAAGATGAGAAACTTCATCTGGGACGGAACTGCTTCCGGTAAAAAAGTTCTTACAGGAACTTACTGGTACACCATCTCATGGAACGAAAACAATAAAGACAATACTGAAACTAAATACTCAGGCTGGGTATTGGTAAAAAACAGAGAATAAATTTTACTATCAGAAACTACCTCATTTTGGGGTAGTTTTGATAGTAAAAACAACACCTGCTCAATCAGAGATTGGAATCAGATATTGTTATTAGCAATTCAAACATTCAAAAAACAATTTTATTTCTAAGAACAAGTATAACATCACAATCCATCCACTATGAAAAAAGATATACTCATTTTTGTACTGACTATCTTATTATGCTTGCCGGGAAGCTTATTTTCACAAACCTACCAACTTACCGGAAACCCTGTAAATACAACAGGCTGGGATCTTGTCTCTGATGCTATCGTAAGCGGAGACTTTGTAAGACTTACAACCGACCAGACCAGCAGATACGGGGCCGTAAAATTATCCACCCCTATCACCCTGAGCTATTGTGATAAATGGAAAGTGGAATTCGATTTCAGAATTGACGGAAACGGAACTACTCAGTTTGGAAAAGGAGATGGCTTTACCTTTTGGTATCTTGCCAACCCGCCTACAGGATTCGTTTCAGGAGGAGGACTTGGTATTCCTGCGAATGCTTCCGGACTAATGGTTGGTTTTGATATTTTCAACAACACTACTGAAGGCCAGATGAGTAAAGTTCATATTCTTTATGGCACCAATAATACAGCAGGTAACAATATCGAATTCAACACCACTCCTGGAAGCACATACCATTCTCAGGACCTTATCGCTACTCAGCCGTTTGTAGGAGACACCTACAGACACGTTGAAGTAAACGGAGAGACAGACCTTACCAATCCAACAAACTGGATTATTAAAGTAAGGATAAACGGCGTACTTATTGTAGATCAGTCTTTTGCTCCTTCTGGAGGTGCAGTAGGAATGTCACAAGGGTATTTCGGTTTCTCTGCAGCAACCGGAGGAGCCAGTGCAAGACATTCTATTAAAGATGTTAAAGTATTCGTAGATAAAGTTCCTATTTTAAGTAATACGGTAACTCCTTTTGTATGTACCAATCCTGCTACCGGAAATGGTGTAGTAGATCTTACTTCTTTTAACTCTCAATTTGTAAATAATCCTGGAAACTATATTTTCACTTATTATGTTTTGGGAAGCTCAACGCCTATCGCCAATCCTGCGAGTTTCCAATATTCTGGAAATACCACCATCAAGGTTGTTGTAAAAGACCCTACTTCCACTCTTTGCGATAATGGTGACGGAGTCATTCAGCTTAACCCCACCCCATTTGCAGCAACAGACGCCAGCCTTACCGGATGTAATAACAACAATGCCGGAACAGCAACCTTTGATCTTAACTCTGCTGCTGTAACAACTGTTGCCGGAGTTACAAAGGAATTCTACCCTACTTTATATGACCTTAATAATGGTACAAACCAGATTACAAACCCTTCAGCCTATGCTTCTGCAGCTGCTACAATATATGTAAGGGTAACTACTCCTCAGGGTTGTGTAAGTACAGCTAAAGTTACTCTGAACATCTACCCTGTTGTTGTTGTCAACGATGTTGAAATAAAATCCTGCTTTATAGAAACCAATCCATCTATGGCATCTTTTAATCTTACAGGAGCCATCGTTTCCCAGGGCGGACTTACAAAAGAATATTACCCATCATTGGCTGACGCCATCAGCGGAACTAATGCAATCTCTACTCCGGCGGCATACATTGCTCCAAATGGGGTTGTTTACATTAAAGTATTCAGTGCAAACGGATGTTATTCAATTGCTAAAGTGACTTTAACTGTCATCCCTCCAGTTTTCTCAAGAACATTACTAGATCAGACGATCTGTATAGAAAATACAACAACATTAGATGCAGGTGCTGGTTTCAAAAGCTATGAATGGAGCACGGGTGCCACCACTCAATCTATCAAAAATGTAGGAGTAGGCACTTATTGGGTGAAACTTAAAACCGGAGATTGTATTGCCACACAAAAAGTAACAGTATATCCTTCCGACAATCCGGTTATTACCACGGTTGATATTTCAGGAAGTACAGTAACAATATATGCCAACGGAGGAACCCCTCCATACCAATATTCAATGGATAATATCAACTGGCAGGATTCCAATGTGTTTACCAATATTACCAGAGGAGAAGCTAAAGTATATGTAAGAGACGGCTATAATTGTGTTCCTGTGGAAGTCAATATTACGGTCCCTAATCTGATCAACGTGATCACTCCTAATGATGACGGTATTAATGATTTTGTTGATTATTCTGCACTTGCTAATAAACAGAATCTGGAAATAGGGATCTTCGACAGATATGGCTACAAATTGTTCCAGGCTGATAAAACCAATGGTTATAAATGGGCAGGTACCACTAATGGAAGTAAAAAAGTTCCTACAGGAAATTACTGGTATTCTGTTTCATGGAATGAAAATAATAAAAACAGTACTCCGATAAAATTCTCAGGTTGGATTGTTGTAAAAAACAGAGAATAATTACACTTTCCATCACATCAAAAGAATCACCCTGCCAGTCAGGGTGATTTTTTGTATTAACGGGGCGGAGATATTTCATTTTAAAGACTCTTTATTCATATTCAATTCTTAAATTTGTCCTATGAATTATTTGGAAGCTTTAAGCAGAAGATATTCTGTAAAAAAATTCAATCATCAGATTATTCCTCAGGAAACCCTTCACAATATTCTTGAGTCAGGAAAGTTGTCTGCCAGTTCGCTGGGACTTCAGCCGTATAAAATTGTGATTGTTGAGAGTGAAGAAATGAAGCAGAAACTGATTCCGGCTTTCTATAATCCTTCTCAGATATCTACCTGTTCTCATCTTATCGTCATCATTTCAAAGAAAATCATTGAAGAGAACTATATCCGCGGATATTTTAATCATATTTCTGAAGTAAGAGATACTCCTGTTGAACAGCTGGATCCTTTTAGAAATAGTATTAATCAGCATATCACCCAGAAAACACAGGATGAAATCTTCAACTGGGCAGAAAAACAATCCTATATAGTATTGGCCAATCTTATGTATGCCGCTGCTATTGAAAATATAGACTCCTGCCCTATGGAAGGCTTCCGCCAGGATCTTATAGAAGAAATTCTGAATATCAATCCCGAAACAGAAAAAGTAACCGTTACCCTCGCTTTAGGCTACCGTTCTGAAGAAGACCTTTTCCAGCACATGAAAAAAGTAAGGAAACCAAACGAAAAATTGTTTAAATTTATTTAATCGTTTTTAAACGATTGTACCTAAAGCAAGCATATGATAAAAGCGGATGTATTAGTAATCGGTTCCGGCATTTCCGGACTTTCCTATGCCATTAAAGTTTCTGAACAGCTCCCTGATGCCAAAATCATTATTGTCACCAAATCTGATGAAGATGAAAGCAATACCAAATATGCACAAGGAGGTCTGGCTGTAGTTACAGATTTTCAGAATGATAATTTCCAAAAACATATTGACGATACAATGCGTGCCGGTGACGGAGAAAACAAGCGCGATGTCGTAGAAATGGTAGTAAGAGAAGCTCCTGCAAGATTCAACGAAATTGTAGAATGGGGCGCCCAATTTGACATGAAGAACGGCAAATTCGCTTTAGGAAGAGAAGGAGGCCATACTGAAAACAGAATCGTACACCACAAAGATATTACAGGTTTTGAAATTGAAAGAGCTTTGTTGGAAACAGCCAATAGCAGCCCGAATATTGAAATCCTCGACCATCATTATGTAATTGATATCATTACGCAGCACCATGTGCCCGGAAAGGAACTCAACGAAGGAGATATCCATTGCTATGGCGCTTATATTCTGGATGAAAAGTCCAAAACCATCAAAAAAATCACTTCTAAAATAACATTGGTTGCCACAGGAGGAGCCGGACATGTTTATAAAAACACCACCAATCCTACTATTGCTACAGGAGACGGAATTGCCTTTGTAGCCCGTGCAAAAGGAAAGGTTTCCAATATGCAGTATTACCAGTTCCACCCCACAGCTTTGTACAGCAAAATGGATGGAATGCTGTTCTTAATTTCAGAGGC
The DNA here is from genome assembly GCF_025949665.1 of Chryseobacterium viscerum. Classification (NCBI taxonomy): domain Bacteria; kingdom Pseudomonadati; phylum Bacteroidota; class Flavobacteriia; order Flavobacteriales; family Weeksellaceae; genus Chryseobacterium; species Chryseobacterium viscerum. The sequence continues at coordinate 261,199 of NZ_JAPDFT010000002.1, forward strand.
TGTTCGTGGAGACGGAGCAAAATTAAGAACCAAAAGGGGCGAAAAATTCATGCACAAATATGATGAACGTGAAGAACTTGCATCAAGAGATATTGTAGCAAGAGCTATCGATGCCGAAATGAAAATTACCGGAGACGAATTTGTCGGTTTAGATTGTAAGGAAATGAACCATGAAAAATTCTTAGAACATTTCCCCAATATTTATAAAAAATGCAGAGATGAAGGAATTGATCCCTTCACTCAATTAATTCCTGTTGTACCCGCATGCCACTATTTAATGGGAGGTATTGAGGTAGACCGGGACGGACAATCCTCCATCAGAAACCTTTTTGCTGTGGGTGAATGTACCAACTCAGGACTTCACGGAGCCAACAGACTTGCCTCCAATTCATTGCTTGAAGGTTTGGTTTTCGGGCACAATGCAGCTATGAAAACTGTGGAACTTCTGAATGAAAACAGTTTCAACTTTGATGACCTGAAGGCAGTTCCTGAATGGGATGAAGAAGGAATGAAAATCATGGACGAAATGGTCATCGTAAGCTATCTTAGAAAACAGCTTCAGGAAATGATGAGCGACCTGGTAGGTATTGTAAGAAGTAACAGACGTCTGAACATGGCGCTCCAGAAACATCAGGAGATTGCTGCTGCTGTAGATGAAATCTATCACTACTCTATTCTTTCCCCTCAACTGTCAGAATTAAGAAACTTAACAACCGTTGCCCATCTCATCATTACCCAATCTATGGAAATGACAGAGAATAAGGGTGCATTTTATAATAAAGATTTGGTTTAATAAAAATTAAATCAATGAAAACCCTGAATTTAAATATTCTTACAACAGTCAATATTTTATTCTATTCAAGAATGATACTTTCATTGATCTGTGGTTTTATATTATTGAGTTTTTGGGTGAAAGAAGGAAAAACTGATAATTTTTCAAATATAGTTATCCTTGCAGGAATAATATTCTTAGGACTTCTTTTAGGGGTATTTGGAGTAACATTATTAAAAAAGATTATTATCCCCAGATCCAAATATCCTTTAGTTTTAAATCTTTTATGCAATATGAAAGGTTTGGGAAAACCAGATTATTATGGAAGTTTAAAATTCGATTTAAATAATATAATTAAAGATAATAAATTACGCTTAACTCTATATTATATCAATAATCCTCAATATCCGATTTTAACATTTAATAGAGAAAAAATTATTTATTACACTCAAGAATATAATTGGGATAATTTTAAATGGAGCTATAAAGTTATACCACAAGGACGAAACGAAAAACAAATATTAGAGTTTCAGGGTATTAATCAAAACAATATAAAAATAAAAGACAATATAGATTTTGAAAAAATAGATGCAAAGGAAAATGAAGTCCTTTTGCTCTTTAATTATTCACGATTTATTGTTCGGAAAAAGATCTTCCTTTTATTACTAAAATCAAAAATATGAAAAGACCAGCATACGTAACCGATAAAGCATTAAAAACATTTATAAAAAGCGCCCTTGAAGAAGATATTCAGGATGGTGACCACTCTACGTTATCTACCATTCCCCAGGATCTTATACAAAGCGCAAAGCTATTGGTAAAACAGGACTGTATTCTCGCAGGTGTTGAGCTGGCTGAAATCATTTTCAATACTTTTGACAAAAACCTGAAAGTGGAAATTTTCATTAAAGATGGAACTCCTTGTAAATTTGGCGATGTAGCCCTTATTGTAACTGGAAGTGCAAGATCCATCCTTTCCACTGAGAGATTCGTTCTTAACTGTATGCAGAGAATGAGCGGTATTGCCACCCTTACCCATGACTGGGACTCAAGATTGGTAGGTACAAAAACTAAACTTTTAGATACAAGAAAAACGACTCCAAACTTCAGAATGTGTGAAAAATGGGCAGTTGCCATAGGTGGTGGAACCAATCACAGATATGGTCTTTATGACATGATCATGCTGAAAGACAACCATATCGACTACAATGGAAGCATTACCAATGCAGTGGCAATGGCAAAGGATTATGTTAAAAAGAACAAGAAAAAGTTAAAAATAGAGGTTGAAACAAGAAACCTTGAAGAAGTTCAGGAAGCTATCAATGCAAAGGTCGACAGAATTATGCTTGATAATATGGATGTGGAAACTATGAAGCAGGCTGTACAAATGATCAACGGCTCATGTGAATCTGAAGCTTCAGGCGGAATTACCCGCGATATGCTGAAAGAAATTGCTTCAACAGGGGTAACATTTATCTCTGTAGGAGCCCTTACACACTCTGCTGAGAATATAGATTTGAGTCTCAAAGCAGTGAAATAGCGTTGAATTTTTAACAAAAACACCCCCACTTTGTTAAAAATTCAATAACATGACTTTTTTCATAAAAAATTTCGGTTTTTAGTCATAATACTGAATTTCAACCTATTAACATTATTAAGACTGATTAAAAATTAACATTGAGTTAATAATAGTTAAATTTTATTTCGCGAATTTTGCAGAAAATTAAATCTAATTATTACTAATTATTACTAACGATTATGAAATTAATCAACAAATCGATACTAACTGCGGTTATTACATTATCTACAGCTAGTGTTTATTACGCTCAACAAGTTCAGGACACAGTGCAAAAGTCCAAAGATATTGATGAGGTAATTTTAAGAGGTGTAACGGATATCGCTAAAGATAGAAAAACACCAGTTGCAGTGTCTACAATCAAAGCTGCTCAAATCCTTGAGAGACAAGGAAACCAGGAGTTGGTAGAATTGTTAAACACAACACCGTCAGTATATGCTACAAAAGGTGGTGGTGGATTTGGAGATTCTCAGATCACAATGCGTGGTTTTGAATCAAGAAATATTGCAGTAATGGTAAACGGTATGCCTGTTAATGACATGGAAGGAGGTACTGTTTATTTCTCAAACTGGACCGGACTATCTGATGTAACAAGTACGATGCAGGTACAAAGAGGACTTGGTTCTTCGAAATTGGCAATTGCTTCTGTAGGAGGTACTATGAACTTCTTAACAAAATCAGCAGATATGAAAAGAGGTGGAATTCTTAGATTTGGAGTTGGTAACAATGACTATCTTAAAACCTCTTTTGCTTACAACACAGGTAAATCTGAAAATGGATGGTCTTCATCTATCTTGATGAGCAGACAGGCTGGTAGCACTTATATAGAAAACACACAATACGAATCTTATGCTTATTATTTTGCATTAGGTTGGGAACCAAATAAAAAACACAATTTCCAATTTACCCTAACTTCTGCACCACAATGGCATAATCAGAGAACATTCTCTCCAACAATCCAAAATTATATCAAGTACAATCCGGATCAAGACGGAACACCATACAGACAATACAACTCTGATTATGGTTACTACACTGATGCAAATGGAAATAAAGTATCATTAGCTAACAGAGCAAACTATTACTCTAAGCCGGTAATGATGGTAAACTGGGACTGGACAATGAACGAAAAGTCTAAGTTAAGTACAGTTTTATACATGTCTAACGGTAGAGGTGGTGGAACTGGTGAACTTGGTAGAGTTGGCGGAAAAGGAATCACTGATGCTTCTTTCATTGATGGAGGCGGTCATTTCAACTACGATGCTATTTTTGCTGCGAACAAAGCTGTTAACGTAAATACTGCTGGTGCTGGTAGTACTTTGATCCGTAGATCAAGTATCAACTCTCACAACTGGTATGGTATCTTGGCAAATTTCCAACACAAAATTAATGATAACTGGAACTTCTCAGTAGGTACAGATGACAGATATTACTACGGATACCATTATCAGGTAGCTTCTGATTTATATGGAGCTTCAGGATATAAGGATAGCAATAACAAAAATATTGCTCCTAATATTGTTAACAAAACTTATGATTATCAACAGCTAGCTTGGAATCCTTTTGGAGGAAAAACAGCTCCTATCCAAGATCAGATTGGTTACAGTAATGACGGTGAAGTTATCTGGTACAGTGGTTTTGGTCAGGTTGAATTTAATAAAAATGATTTCTCAGCATTCTTGCAAGGATCAGTTTCTAATCAAGGATACCAAAGAATTGACAACTTCATCCAAGATGGTGTAACGAAACAACAAGGACAGGTTGTTAATACAAAAACAGGATTCAAAAACCTTTTTGGATATAACATTAAAGGAGGTGCTAACTATAACATCAATGCTAATCACAATGTTTTCGCAAATGTTGGATATTATAGCAAGCAGCCATTCTTCAACTCTGTATACCCAAGTAACTTCCAGGTAGTTAACCCAACTTTAACTAATGAAAAAATCTTCTCTGCTGAAGTTGGATATGGTTTCAGATCTCAAAAGTTAAGCGCAAATGTTAACATATACAGAACCCAATGGGGAGACAGATGGTTAAGAAGAACTAACCAGACGTTTACTCTACCTGATAATACAACAACTACAGGATACGCAGAAATCAGTGGTATTACTGAAGTTCACCAAGGTGTTGAATTTGATGCTGTTTACAGACCAACTAATTATCTTGAATTCCAAGGTATGTTCTCATGGGGAGATTACTATTATAAAGGAAACGCTACAGGTGCTGCATTTGACGACAACAATAATCCACTTACTTTAGCTGGTACTTCTACATCAACAACTCTTTATTTAGATAAAGTAAAAGTAGGAGGAACAAGTAATAACAGTATTCCTCAGATGACTGCATCATTAGGTGCTACTGTAAAACCAGTAAAAGATCTTAGCATCTTCGGAACTTGGAGATATGTAGGTAAACTTTACTCATCAATTGATATTGCTACATTCTCTAATCAGGCTGCGCAAGAAAAAGGAGTAATGAAGTTACCGGATTTCAATCTGTTTGATGTAGGATTCTCTTACAAAATCAGATTAAGAGACAGCTCTCAATATTTCACTATTGGTGCAAATGTTTACAACTTATTTGATACTACTTATATCTCTGATGCTTCAACAAACGTATTCACAAAAACTAGTGATCAGTTTGCTACAGCAGCTCAATATGAGGCTTATCAATCTTCATTATACAAAGGAATTGATCCTACTAACCGTGTACTTTTCGGATTCGGAAGAACATGGGCAGCAAACTTATCATTCAACTTCTAATAATATCACAATATTAGATTTTATAAATATCAATCCCGGCTTTGAGCCGGGATTTTTGTTATCTTTGTGTACAAAAAAATAGGATTATGGATTTTTACAACATTTTACTTAATGCCCACAAAGGTTTCGGGTATCTTGAAATTCTTTTGGTAACATTATTTGTTATTGCACTTTTAGCTACCATGTTCGGTTTCAGTGGAAAAGTGAACAAATTTTTGAAGAAAACTACTCTATTCACGATGATTTTCTTCCACGTTCAGTTTTTATTGGGAATCATTATGTTGATCACAACTTTTAGCAAAGGATTAAACATGGGAGAAGTAATGAAAAATGCAGCATTAAGATTCCAATATGTTGAACACCCATTCTCTATGCTTATTGCAGCCGTTTTGATGACTATCGTCAACAAAAAGGTAAAATCCAATGATACTATTTCTTTAGGAGTAGTGATTATGGGACTGATTGCGGTAGGTTTATTTGCATTCGCGTTCCCTTGGACAAGAGTCTTTGGAGCTTAAAACAGACAAAGAAATTATATGCGTTATAATTTATAAATAGTTTAATCTTAAATTTTTAATTAAATCAATGAAAGTAGCTGTAGTAGGTTCAACAGGAATGGTTGGACAAGTTATGCTTAAAGTTTTGGAGGAGAGAAACTTCCCTGTAACAGAATTAATCCCGGTAGCATCCGAAAGATCTGTAGGCAAGAAGGTGAAGTATAAACAGAAGGAATTTACCATCGTAAGCATGAAGGACGCTATAGCTGCCAAACCGGATATTGCAATCTTCTCTGCAGGTGGTTCTACTTCCCTTGAATTTGCTCCTCTATTTGCAGAAGCAGGAATCACAGTGATTGATAATTCTTCAGCTTGGAGAATGGACCCTGATAAAAAATTGGTAGTTCCTGAAATCAATGCTGATGTTTTAACAAAAGAAGATAAAATCATTGCAAATCCGAATTGTTCTACCATTCAATTGGTAATGGTTCTGGGACCATTGAACAAAAAATATGATTTAAAAAGAGTAATTGTTTCTACCTACCAATCTGTAACAGGAACTGGTAAGGCTGCTGTAGATCAGCTAAACGGAGAAATCAACGGAGATGATTCAGTTGCGAAAGTATATCCTTATCAGATATTCAAAAATGCATTGCCACACTGTGATGTATTCTCTGATGATGATTACACGAAAGAAGAGATTAAACTGATGAAGGAGCCTAAGAAAATTCTAGGAGATGACACCTTTAACTTAACAGCAACAGCTGTAAGAGTTCCGGTTCAGGGAGGACATTCTGAAAGTGTAAACATTGAATTCGAAAATGAATTTGAACTGGATGAAGTAAGAAAAATCTTATCCGAAACTCCTGGCGTAATCGTAATGGATGATGTGAAAAACAACCACTACCCGATGCCTTTATATTCGGAAGGAAAAGATGAAGTTTTCGTAGGAAGAATCAGAAGGGACCTTTCACAGCCTAAAACGCTCAACCTCTGGATCGTAGCAGACAATCTGAGGAAAGGGGCAGCAACAAACGCTGTACAAATTGCAGAATACCTTGTAGCAAACAACTTAGTATAAACTAACAAAATAAAAAAGAGTCTCAAAATTGAGATTCTTTTTTTTATCAAACTTTATATGAATACCCAGAAAAATACCCACAAAGAGAAAATAGGATTCCAAAAACTTATTGCAGTGTTTGGAGTTATCCTTTTTATCGGAAAGATTATTGCCTGGAAACTCACCAATTCCGATGCAGTATTTTCCGACGCTATGGAAAGTATTGTCAATGTCATCAGTGCATTCATGGGACTTTATTCCCTTCATCTTGCAGCCAAGCCTAAAGATGAGGACCATCCATACGGTCACGGAAAAGTAGAATTCGTGACTTCCGGTATTGAAGGAGCTCTTATCGCTATTGCCGGCGTTATGATCATCTATGAAGGAGTTCACAGCCTTATCGTAGGAAAAACCCTGAGTAAAATAGATCTTGGGATATGGATTATTGCTGCCACTGCAATTATCAATTATCTGCTGGGGTATATTTCTATAAAGAAAGGAGAAAGAGAAAATTCTCTGGTTCTTATTTCATCCGGTAAACACCTTCAGTCCGATACTATTACCACTCTTGGAGTAGTTGCCAGCTTAATTATTGTTTACTTCACCAAAATTTATTGGCTGGACTCTGTAGTAGCACTATCTTTCGGGCTTTATATCATATTCGTAGGCTATAAAATTGTCCGAAAATCTTTAAGCGGCATTATGGATGAGCAGGATCCTGAAATACTAAATCAGGTCATTAGAATCCTTGAAGAAAACAGACACATAGAATGGATTGATGTACACAATATGAAAATCCAACAGTTTGGTTCTTCTCTACACATTGATGCTCATATAACATTGCCATGGTATTATGACCTTCGTGATGCCCATGGAGAGATGGAAAAAGTAATTATTCTTCTTGCCAAAAACATGAAACGAACTATTGAGTTCAATTTCCATATGGATGACTGTAAACCGATTTCATGTCCGGTATGTCAGATCAAAGAATGCCCTGTCCGTGAGAAAGACTTTGTGAAACGCGTAGAATGGACTCCTGAAAATGTAACCAGTGTAGACAAGCATACCGTAGAATAATAGATAAATTCACTTATCTAACCTCTTTATTCATCATCTGTTTTCTGTAATAAAACATGGGAACAATCAGAAGTATAATCAAAGGTTGGATCACAAACCTTCTCATATAAAAAGAAAAAAGATATCCTATCTCGAATCTGTCAGAAATACAATACAGATAAATTGGAAGAGAAATCATAAACACAATAACCATCATTACAGCGCCCTGCAATGTCCATTGTTTATTTTTAAACAACCCATGGATAATCAGGCAGGAAAACAAAAGGTTTAAAACAAATCTAAATAGATGTCCGCCAATCAGCTTTCCCCATTCAAATTCAGGGAATTCGATATTTTTATTTGCTTCATGAAAGTAGTCCAGAAACGGATCATAAAAAATAGTTCCTTCCAGAACTCTTACACTTATCAACCCGCAGATTCCTGCTATAACCAGAAGCCAACTAAGAATTTTCATGTTTTAAAGCAAAAAATTTAATCCAGACCAGCCAAAGTACAACGACACTTCCATAAATAATGGCAGGAAAAATAAAATCATGGAACATTTTCCCATATTCCTTATGATCTGTCATGACGATATTCAATCCTATAATTCTCAGAAGATTCATTATGTACAGTATAATCAACCCTGCCCCGACAAAGACAAAAGTCTTCATTCCTTTATAAAAAGCAAAAACGAAAGAGACAAACAGAATGATAACAGAAACAGCATTGCAGCCCTCCACCATTCTCGTCTCATAACGTTGTTTAACATAAAACCAAACCTGTTCATTCTTTACATCATCATAAAGTTCCGTAGGATAACCTATGGCATTCTGCAAAGCCGCCGCCTGATTGGCAATTACTCTTGAAAAAGAATCCAACCCGGAACTTTTACCGCTATTCAGATAGAACTGATAGGCAAAAAGAAGTACCAGGTAAATAATAATGAAACGCAATAAGATACCTAAAACAGGTTTAAAGTCTTTCAGCATTCTGCAAAGATAAAAATTAGCCTGTAATATCCTGAATTTGAATTAAGAAACTTAAAAAAACACCCATCAGATTCTACAATCGCATACATAATACTGAAAATTTTTCTTTAAAATACTCAGTAAAATAAATATTCAACACTTCTTTCAGATCCTCATTACAGCGGTCTCTTCTCTTCACATTTTCACTTCTTTAAACTATAATTCCCAACTCATGTTAATTTAGTATATTTGTTTCCATATTATGACTTCTGAAAACGCAAAACGATTTTTTGAAAACCATTTAGGTAAAAAATCTTCCGAATTCGTCACATTAGCTCAAAGCGGCTCTGCGAGGGTAAATTTTCTGGCCACTGCCGGCACTGAAAAATACATCATCACGTACAATGAAAATATCCCGGAAAATGAAAGTTTTCTTTACTATTCTGAAGTATTTTCAAATTTGAAACTTAATACCCCTTCTATTCTTGCTGTTTCTGATGACAGAACAATGTACATCCAGGAATTTTTGGGACAGCACACCCTTTCGGAGATTATTACAAAAGAACAGCAATCCCCGGCTGTAAGGTCTTTGGTACAACAGACACTGAAGCGTCTTTTCCAAATGCAGACACAGACACAGGGAAAAATTGATTTTTCAAAAACCTTTGAGTATGAAAATTATGATGAACTGCCTGTGATTCATGATCTTTATTACTTTAAAAACTTTGTAGCTGATTTTCTGGAGCTTGAATACAACAAGTCAACACTTTTAAAGGAATTCAAAAAGATTGCATTCCTCATTGAAAACATTGAGCCTAAAGGAATTATGATCCGTGATTTCCAGGCGAGAAATATTATGGTGAATGAAAAGAATGAAGTGTCTTTCATCGATTACCAGTCTGCAATGAAAGGTCCGTTAATGTACGACGTCATTTCGTTTCTTTTTCAGGCTAAAGCAAACTTTACCGAAGATTTTAAACAGGAAATGCTGGAATTTTATATTCAGCAGTTTGAAGATCCTGAAACAAGAACTCAACTAAAAGATGCGGTGATGCCTATTCAGATGATGAGATTTTTACAGGTTTTGGGTGCTTACGGATTCAGAGGATTGATTCAGAGAAAACAGCATTTTATGGCCAGCCTTGAAAAAGGAATCCAGAATATTACGCAATTTGCCGACTCATGGGAGCAGATGAATGATTATCCGGAGCTGAAGAAGGTAATTCAACAGTTGACATCAGAGAAAGCAAAACAAAAAATTGAAGAAACAATTAATTTAAACCATTAAGAAAGTTTTAAGCTATTAAGAATATTAAGGTTATGACCAAAAAAGAAATTACTCAACTGTCATATGAAATTACTGGCTTTGCCATTAAAGTCCATAAGGCTCTTGGTCCTGGTCTCCTTGAAAGTGTCTATGAAGAATGTTTAAAGATTGAACTTCTTAAAAACGGTTATGAAGTTAAGCAACAGTTGTATTTTTCCATCAATTATGAAGGGATAGAAATTGAAACAAAACTTGTTGTAGATCTCCTCGTCAATGATACAATTATTATAGAGTTAAACTTACCAATACATGAGGCACAACTACTCACTTACATGAAAGTTCTTAAAAAGCCACAGGGCCTTCTTATTAACTTTTTTACGAACAATATTACCAAGTCAATGAAACCCTTTATCAATGAATTTTTCAAAGAGCTTCCTGACTAAATTTTGATTTATCAAAATCTTAACTTACCTTAAAACCTAAATAAATCTTAATGGTTTAAAAATTTAAAAGAAAGAATAAAAGAATATGCTACACATCGAGATACACAGTTTTTCATACAAGAAAGGAGGTATTCCTAAAGACAATTCAGGAAACGGAGGCGGTTTCGCTTTTGACTGCCGTGGAATTTTAAATCCAGGAAGAATTGAAGAATATAAAATTCAGACCGGAAATGACATCGGAGTTCAGGAATATCTGGAGACAAAAACGGAAATGCCAAAGTTTTTAGAATTGGTAAAATCCCTTGTTTCGATCAATATCGACAACTACCTTGAAAGAGGATTTGAACATCTGCAAATCAACTTTGGGTGTACAGGCGGACAGCATAGATCGGTATATTCCGCTATAAAAATCGCTGATTTTATCCGGGAAAAATATCCTGAAGGAACCGAGATCACCCTTCACCACGATGAACAGCCGCAATTGAATATTAGTAATCAGTAATGAGCAATAAGTAATCTTCTTATTACGCTTATTTATTACTCATTATTTATCACTCATTACTTATACTATTATGAAAGCTCTAATTTTCGCTGCAGGAAAAGGAACCAGACTTAAACCGTTTACAGATCATCATCCGAAAGCTTTGGCAAAAGTAAACGAAATTCCACTTCTGGAAAGAAATATTACTTATCTGAAAAGTTTCGGAATAAAGGATTTTGTGATTAACATCCATCATTTCGGAGATCAGATTGTTGATTTTTTAAATAAAAATAATAATTTCGGATGCAGGATTGAAATCTCTGATGAAACCAACGAACTTCTTGAAACAGGAGGTGGCTTGATTTTTGCGAGAAAATTTCTTGATCATGGAGAAGATTTTTTAATCATGAATGCGGATATCCTCACCGACCTGAACATCAATGCGCTGGTGGAATACCATAAAAAGATAAAAGATTTTGCTACTTTAGCGGTTTCCGATAGAGAAAGTTCGAGAAAACTCCTTTTCAATGATGATATGGTTTTGAGAGGCTGGCTGAATGTACAAACTGGTGAACAAAGGCTGGCGGAATTCAACAAAGGCTTTAAAGCCCTTGCTTTCAGTGGAATTCATTGTATCAATCCTACGATCTTCGAAAAAATAAAAAGAACAGGCAAATTTTCTGTTATGGAAGAATATCTGGACCTGATGCAGACCGAGCATATACACGGTTTTGTACACGACAGTATTCTTATCGACGTCGGAAGACCCTCATCTGTAACAGAAGCCGAAAAACATTTTAAATAAATTTTGCAATGGAAATTGATGGAACTAGGGATGAAAGTTTAATAAATCCGGAACTTGACATTAACGAAACAAAACTACATAACAGTTTCAGACAGAAAACCTGGGACGAAACAATCGCCAAAGACAGCTGGATGGTCTTCAAGGTCATGGCTGAATTTGTAGACGGTTACGAAAAACTGGCCAAGATTGGTCCATGCGTTTCTATATTTGGTTCTGCACGGCTGAAGCCAGAGAACAAATACTATGAAATGGCTGTAGATATTGCGGAAAAGATCACCAAATTAGGTTTCGGAATTATTACCGGAGGCGGTCCGGGGGTCATGGAAGCAGGAAACAAAGGAGCTTTCAATGCTAAAGGAAAATCTATCGGACTGAATATTGATCTTCCTTTTGAACAGCATTTTAATCCTTATATCAATAAATCCTATTCTATGAATTTTGATTACTTTTTCGTAAGGAAAGTAATGTTTGTAAAATATTCTCAGGGTTTTGTAGTAATGCCAGGCGGTTTCGGGACATTGGATGAACTTACTGAAGCAATGACTCTTATTCAAACCAACAAAATAGGAAAATTTCCAATTGTTCTGGTAGGAAGTGAATTCTGGGGAGGATTACTGGATTGGTTCAAAGCAACTTTGTTAAAAGAAGGAATGATTGCTGAAGATGATTTGGATCTTTATCGTGTGGTAGATACCGCTGACGAGGCTGTAGCACATATTAAAGCCTTTTATGATAAGTATTCTGTGAATGTAAATTTTTAATTGGCATATTATTTGTGACTTATAACTAACAAGTATGATTGTAAATCTATTAATTAAGATGAAAAAACTTTTATATATATCAGGAATTTTAACATTTTTTGTGTTAATGAGTTTTATGTATGTAGACTTTTTCTCTTCAATGACCAAAGTGGATTATGTTGATGGAAGCAAGACATTGAAGTTTACCACAAAAATGAATACTAGCCACATCTCTGATGCTATCAAAATCAATCCAAACACAGCTGGATTTGAAGCAGAGGTAAAAAAATATGTGAACAATAATTTTGATGTATTTGTCAATGGGGCTCCTAAAACGATAACCTTTACAGGGAGTCAGGTCAGTGGAGAAACTGTATGGGTGTATTTTGAAACCGGAGGCGTTTCAGATATCAACACCTTAAAGATTAAAAATACGATCCTTTTAAGCGCTTTTCCTAAGCAGATCAATCTGGTGAACATTGCCTACAAAGGCAGCCAGAAAACAATGAACTTTCAGAGAGGAAAAGAAGTGAATGAGGTTTCTTTTTAACGTAAATTAGATTTAACCATTATAAAATGGGTACCCTGGAAAGTAAAACTTTTCAGGGTATTTTTTTGTTCACACTCAAACAAATCACATCAAAGAGATTAATTACGTACAAATACCTAATTAACAATTTCAGCATTTACACCGTAAAATATTCAATTTCAGCAATGTACATTTGTATTGTAATTACACCAAGATGTGAAGCCGGAATCACTTAAATAACGGGGCAGAATCTGAAAAGCCAAATGAGTAAGAAAACACCAAACTAAAACCAAATATCATGGACGAACAACTTAAATCATCGAGTCAGGAAATAGATGTCCTGATTGTTATTGACACGGATTATGTAAGAGATACTTATAAAAACCCAAGTAAAGATCCTAATAATCCTACAGGAATTGATCATAACAGCCAGCATATGATTGTTTCCAATGCCAACGCTATTTCCGGACAAGGTTCCGCTGATCTGAATTTCAGTGCAAGAGCCGGAGATACAGTTTCTTTCAGAGGAACATCAATTTATCAGAATTCCGATGATGCTGTCATCATCTACAATATTAAATACTGGTCTGGAGATCAGGTTTTCAACAGTTTTATATACAATTCTGTTGAAAGAAGACAGGCTGCTGTACCTAATTTAAATTCTCAGAATGGTCTTCCTGCCGCTGCTGCCGATATCACTTTTGCCAGTATCGACTCTAAAGTAAAAGCAACAGGGAAAGAGAACTTCTATGTACAGTTTGGACTTTACATTTTAGATCCGAATGACAGTAACAAACAGATCTTGTACGGTTACTTTTACTGGGATCCAACAATTACGGTTAAGTAAACGAAAATAATAAAACCACTGCTGATGTGTGTTTTTCGATGTATTTTATTTAACTCATAAAATAGAATCGGGCAGCTTTTCAAGCTGCCCGATTCTATTTTTAAGAATTGTATCAGAATAAATTTTATCCTAGTGTATTACTCAATTTTGATGTTATCGATCTGAAGATCATAAATACCATCTTTCCCTGTTTTAAGGGCAAACATAGGTTTTCCAGAGGTAATATTAAGATCGGTAAGACCTGTAAGGGTAAGCTCAATCAGCCTCCATTGTCCGTTCGTATTAATTGACCCGGTATATGAATTGGTACTTTCAGGGCTTAAAGTAGCACCTGTAGAGAATGTTCCTAAATTGAATGTATAGAAAGCAGACGTATTAGGAGCTAGTGGTGTTGCTCTGTATACATTGAAAGAAAGTGATTTCCCTGATACAGTACCTTTGATATACATTGTAATTCTCTTTGGAGTTGCTGGTATTCCTGACGCAGCATTCGCTGTAAATACATAGTCATTATTGGCAGGTGTACCTTTAATCTGAAGAGAATTTGTACCGTTATACCCCAAACCACTACCTTGAGATGCATAAGGCATAAGCCCAAAGCTATTTAAACTTGACAGGAAAGATGCCCAGTTTTCAAAATCAGAGCTCGGGAAAAGATTTACGGCATTCGCAGAAGGAAGCTCCGGCTCCCCTGGGGTGAATCTGGCGTTCGGAAAGTTAATATCATTAAGATCTCTTATATAAGCCTGATCTGTGAAAACCGTTGCGTTATTTGAGCTTGTAAAACGGCTTAAAACAAGAACGATATCACCACTTTTTTCATATTTAGGAGAAATTGGAGATTTTCCAAAAGTTGAAAAGTTACTGAAACGAAGATCTAATCTGCCTGCTTTTTTATCCGTAATATAACGATCTCCTGTAGCGGATTCGTCAGCAAAGTTCTTTGTCAGTTCAGGCTCTTCAAACTGAACGTTTTTTATTTTCACAAGCTGGTTAATGTGCGCACCGTTTTTCAGGGCATCAGAGATAAAGTTGAACTCTAATGGTTTCATTGCGGCTACTACAGGCTTCTGTCCGTCGCAAACTCTTGCCATGTAATTTGAAACTTTATTTGGGTTGATTCTACCGATAGGATAATTAGGGTCATAAGTACCTACTTTAATGTTTCCATTAACTCCCTGAACGATCAATCCTTTAAGGTTGATTCTTACTAAAGCTCCTACCGGGTAAGCAAGATATTGGCTTCCACCATCGATATCAATCTCAATACCTTGAGTTGGATTTTCAGGCTTATCCTGAAGGAACATCATTTTGTAAAGATTTGAAGATTCATCACTTGAAGAAACGTAAGCTTCTACGATGAAATCTTCTTTAATGATATCAGCTTCACCGGGTTTTGGTTTTGCAATGGTTGTAATATCAGATAACTGGTGGTTAGCTGCTGCGAATTTGTTCGTACATTTGATTTCCGGCACGTCAAAATCATCAGTTTTTACACAAGACGAGAACGCCAGCATTGAAATGGCTGTAAAGATCGCCGCTTTAAAATATATATTTTTCATTGTTTTCGATTTTTAATTTAATTTTTTTAGAATCTGAATTGAAGGTTAACAAAATAAGATCTACCCTGATTATACCAATATTTAGGAGCGAATACCATATTTCCGCTGTCATAATCATTAGCATAGTCAGTATAGTTAACGTTTCTCGTCTGCTCAAATCCGCCTGTAATAAAGTTTCTGTTATTAAGGATATTATTTACAGATGCTGACACCAATACATAATACTTACCAATCATCCAGGATTTTCCTGCATTCACATTGAAGAAGAATGCTGAAGGTAATTTTGTAGGAGTAAGAATTCTTGCAAGTTCTTCCTCCGTTACATTATCAGAAGGTACTCCCGGTGTATTAGGGTTCATATAGAATCTTTCTGTTCTGGTTACCGGAGACGGATCAAGGAATGAATGTCCGAAGTAGTTCCATGTAGCCCCTACCCACCAGTATTTAGGGCTGCTGTAACGAAGACCTAATGTGTATGCTTCCTGAGGAGTTCCGCCCTGTCTGTAATTTTTAAGGGTTGCTTCACCCATGTTCGTATAAGATCTTGATACGATATTTCCGTTTCCGTCAAGTTCTCTGAATGTTCCAACAGCGTCAGAAGCAAAATAAACAGTAGGGTTATTGGTATAAGTATATTGTCCTACACTTAATAATCCGCTGGCTGTCAAAGTTGGGGTAACTTTCACCTGTGCTCCAAGTTCAATACCCATATTTCTCTTATTGGCTCCTGCCAATACCTGTGTAATGAAAGCACCATCCTGTACAGGAGTCTGATCTCCGCTTTCAGTCAGAGTAGTCAGCTTAACTCCCTGTGCGAAATATCTTTGTACACTTGTTTCATTTTGAGTATTAACCAAGTAACCTGTCAATCTAAGTTTTACAATCGGAGTAGAAATTACATAGCTCAGATCGTTGGCATCTACAACAACGTTCTTGATCCCCGGAGTTGTAACACCACTTACTCTTGTATTAAAATAAATATCATTTAAGAAAGGAGACTGTGAAAAGTAAGCTCCGTTATAAACAAGGAAGTTTCTCCCATTGATTTTATACGTAACCTGACCTTTAACCCCTGCATTCCAGAAGTTTTGGTCTGCTCCTTTTCCGTAAGAAGACTCATACAGATAGTGTTGGAACAATCCTTCTCTGCTGTTCGTTGTATATCCGAATAATCCGGAAATGAAAACATCAAATTTCCCAGTTGAGAATTTGAAAGCAGGGTTTACTTTAAATTCCTGTCTTCTGAAAATATAGCTGTACCCTATTTTATCACCTTCTCTTTTCGCAACATCAGTATCACTTTCTCTTGTATTAAATTTACCCCAAACACTTCCTGCTGTTGTATTGGATGCAAACGGGTCCATATTCAGGGCAAAATCAGCACCTAACAAATCATTTACTTCTCTGTACTGCTCAGATCTGTAGTTTTGGTAAGATAAGTTTAAAATAAAACGGGAAGTATCGCTAAAGTTATAAGTATAGTGAGTAGACAGATTCCATACTTTATCATCTTTTACATCATCCACAAGATAATAAGCTGCTCTTCTTCCGCCTAATAAAGCATTGTATTCTACGTTTCTGTTCGCATTGTAAAGATTATCCCAGTTGATCTGTGTATGAGACTGATCATCATTGGTCCACCAGTCTCTTGTAATTCCGATGTTTGCAGCCTGTTCCGGAGATGGATCTTTATAATTTAGCCAATAGCTTGGTAAATTACGGTAATAGGTTGGAGACGGGTTATTTGCTCTGTACCAATCCAGTCTTGAACTGTACTCTTTCCCAAACTGGTAAGAAACAGACGTCCATAGCTGAGAGTTTTTATTGATTTTCCAGAAATCCTGCAATTGGATCATTGGCTGGAAACCTCTTTTTACTCGTTCATTTCTTTTATCTCCGTTTTGCCATCCCCAATAAGAGTTGTAATGAACTCCCCTGAAGTCATATACTTCCTGAGTGCTTGGACTTGAAGAGCTTCTCGCATATTTAGAACCAATAGCATTTAAGGTCATGGTATGACTGTCACTGAATTTTTTCTCAATACCAATATATCCACTGTATGCATCATAAGCAGTACCATCTTGGATCCCTTCCTGTGCCCATCTTCTCGCAATCATTCCGGTAAATGCCCACCCATTCTTATTCATTCCGGAGGAAAATCTGTAAGATAATCTGTTGGTGTAGTTTCTGTTGGTAAGAGAGTATGTCAGCTGGCTTCCTTTTCTGTACTCACTGGCTTTTGTATTCTTATAAAATACTCCGGTAGTTCCTCCGAAAGCATATTCGGAAGGTGCATGATTAGCTGCAATTTCCGGGTAACGGGTAATTTCGTTTAATCCTCCCCAGGTACTGAAGTCTACATCTCCATTATCTGCAGCAGCCATAGAAACCCCATTGATCATATTCTCACCTGTTCTGCTATCAATTCCTCTTGGGCGGAACCAATATGGTCCTAAATCAAAACTTGCAATCCTGTTGAAAACATCCTGAGATGATTGTAATAATCCTACCGTTGCTGTTTGCTGTGCACCACCGCCATCATTTTCTCCAGAATCTTCTATGATAGCCAACCCCTGATCTGCACCGTTCAATGCAGAATAAAGAGTAATTACTCCAAGATCTTTTCTTTTCTCATCACTGGTTACGTCAAATTCAAAAATTTTAGTTTCAAAATTCGGCTTGGTAACCATAATCTGATAATGTCCAGGCATCAAATCCTTAAATTGGAAATATCCGATTTTGTCTGCCGTTGCATCATTTCCTGCTCCTTTTAAATCTACACTTGCTTGCTCTACAGGTTTACCGTCTGCATCCTTAAGATACGCAAACACAGTTGTCTGCGCATAATAATATGACGCAGGAAGCAAAGTAAATAAAGAGATCAATGATAATTTTTTAATCATGAGTATGTTTATTTTTTTAATACTTTTCTTGTTAATTTTCAACAGTTTAAAAGTTGGGGGCACAAATTTAATCAAATTTTGTAATTCACAATTTTTTTAACAGTATTTTTCCTTAATACTGCAAGCTTTTAAGAATCATTATATAAATGATACTGAGATAATTGCTTTTAAATTTACAAATATTTAAAATGCAATAAATTAAAAAAAGTAAATTTGTAAATTAAATAGTATTAATAATAACTCAAAGAAGATGAAGAGATTTTCGAGTCTGTTTGCCATCATTATTTCGATCATGGCATTTTCACAGCAACAAGGAAAACTGAGAAAAGTAGCTACCGTAGGCTTTTTAAATGTAGAAAACCTGTGGGACACTATCCGTTCAGCAGATTATATTGATGGAACGAAAGACATTAAAAATCCTGCTTTTCACAGAAGTATTCCTATGGATTCTATCAAACTTCTGGAAGCTGAAAAATATGACGGACCATGGAGTGATGGTGCTTTAATTGGAAAAAAAGTAGTGAGAGAACAAGGTGGTTCTGAAGAATTTACTCCAAAAAGCGCAAAGAATTACGGAACCAAAATCTATAAAGCAAAATTGGCCAACGAAGCCAAAGTAATTTCTGAAATGGGAGCACAGTATACCAAAACAGCTCCTGCAGTAGTGGGGTTAATTGAGGTTGAAAACAGACAGGTCATCCAGGATCTGATCAACGAACCTGCTTTAAAGAAATATGATTACGGAATCATTCATTACAACTCTTATGACTACAGAGGAATTGACGTTGCATTGATCTATCAGAAAAGAAGATTCACTCCTACCAATTCATTAAAAAAAGAATTGATAATCTACGGTGACAACGGAAGAAGAGAATATACCAGAGATATTCTTGTTGTAACAGGGTTTTTAGATAATGAAAAAGTGGCATTCTTTATGAACCACTGGCCTTCAAGGAGAGGAGGTGAAGCAATTTCTTTACCTAAAAGAAATGCTGCTGCTGCTTTATTGAAACAACAGATGGATAGTATAAGAGCTGCAGACCCTACAACAAAGCTTTTTGCAATGGGTGACTTTAATGATGATCCTGTAAGCCCGAGTTTAAAAAATCATCTGAAGGCTCAGGCAGCACCTAAAGACTTAAGTGAAGAAACACCATACCTTAATCTGATGTACCCTTTATACAAGAAAGGAGTGGCATCTCTTGCCTATCAGGATGCACCGAACCTGTTTGACCAGATTATCGTTTCTAAAAACGTAATTTCAGATCAGGTAACCAAAGAATACTCTGTATACAAAACAGAAATTTTTGCACCGGCTTATTTAGTCAATAAAGAAGGAAATTATAAAGGCTATCCTTTCAGATCCTGGAATGGAGACCAGTTCACAGGTGGATACAGTGACCACTTCCCGGCATTTGTAGTTCTCCAGAAAGAACCATAAAAAAGTTAGGCACTCTTATTGGAGTGCTTTTTTTATGTAAATACCTTAATCATGAAAAATATTATTTTATTGGTATTGATAGCATTGATACCTTACAGCTGTTTTTCTCAGGAAACACCAAAGAAAGATAAAGAACAACATGAAATGAAGCCTTCTAAAAACGAAGACGGAGAATGGGATCTTACGGTCATTGATACACAATTTGATTATTTTTTGAGTGCAGTTGCCAAACCCATCAGCCAGTATACAGAATCTTATCTGAAGACGAAAAATACATTTTTGGTGAACGAATGGAACAGTTATTATAATTCCGGGAGATACAGAAATATCATAGAATCCGGAATAGATTATGATCCGCAGGAAAATTACGGGATCAAGTTTGAATATAAATTATATCAGGTTTTCGTATATGTGAACTGGAAATATAAACTCAGAATGAATGGATTATCCGGAAGTGATGCAATAAGGTAAATTTTAAATAATACTCAACAAAAAAGGTTCAGAGAAATTCTGAACCTTTTCATTTTTATAATAGCTAAAAATTATTTATTGAATAATTCTTCTACTTTATCCCAGTTTACTACATCGAAGAATGCAGAAACATAGTCAGGTCTTCTGTTTTGGTAGTTTAAATAATAAGCATGTTCCCAAACGTCTAATCCTAAAACCGGAGTTCCTTTAACGTCTGCTACAGGCATTAATGGGTTGTCCTGGTTAGGTGTAGAAGAAACAGATACAGAACCGTCAGCATTTTTTACTAACCAAGCCCATCCTGAACCGAATCTTGTTTTAGCTGCATCAGAAAAATCAGTTTTGAATTTTTCAAGACCTCCATAGTTTTCAATAGCTGCTTTTACATTTCCTACAGGTTCTTTGCTTCCTCCCGGAGTTAAAATTTCCCAGAATAAAGAGTGGTTGAAGTGTCCTCCTCCATTGTTTCTTACTGCTGGCTTGTCAGTTCCTGTCTGGCAGATTTCTTCGATTGTTTTTCCTGCTAGTTCAGTTCCTTCAATTGCTTTATTTAAATTGTCAATATATGCCTGGTGGTGTTTTGTATGGTGGATTTCCATAGTTCTTGCATCAATAGTCGGCTCTAATGCATCATATGCATATCCTAGTTTTGGTAATTCAAATGACATAAACTTTATTTTTAATGTTATAATCCAAAAATAGCCAATATTTAAGGTATTATCAAGGATTGTAGATTACTTTAATAAATCTTTAACATTGATACATTGATTTAGAATGAATTAAGTTTTATTTTTTTTTATTTACAGCCAACAAAAAGCACGAACCAAATGATCCGTGCTTTCTATTTAACAATATTAAATTAAATTTATTTATTCATAGACATCAGGAATTCTTCATTATTGAGAGTTCCTTTGATATTCTTATTTACAAATTCCATTGCTTCTACAGGATTCATTTCAGAAAGATATTTTCTGAAGATCCACATTCTCTGAGAAGTTACTTCATCCAGAAGCAGATCATCTCTACGTGTGCTGGAAGAAATTAAGTCGATAGCAGGATAAATTCTTCTGTTAGCAATTTTTCTGTCTAATTGAAGTTCCATGTTACCAGTACCTTTGAATTCTTCAAAGATTACTTCATCCATTTTAGATCCTGTATCAATCAATGCGGTTGCAATAATCGTCAGAGATCCTCCACCTTCAATTTTTCTTGCTGCTCCGAAGAATCTTTTCGGCTTGTGAAGAGCATTGGCATCTACCCCACCGGAAAGAACTTTACCTGATGCAGGCGTTACCGTGTTGTATGCTCTTGCCAATCTTGTAATAGAATCCAGTAAGATTACTACATCGTGCCCGCATTCTACCATTCTTTGTGCTTTTGCAAGAACAAGGTTGGCTACTTTCACGTGTTTTTCAGCTGCCTCGTCAAATGTAGAAGCGATAACTTCTGCATTTACACTTCTTTCCATATCAGTAACCTCTTCCGGACGTTCATCAATCAAAAGAACCATCATGTATACTTCCGGGTGGTTGGCCGCAATAGAATTAGCAATATCTTTAAGCAACATCGTCTTACCTGTTTTAGGCTGTGCAACGATCATTGCTCTCTGACCTTTTCCAATAGGGGCAAATAAATCTACAATTCTTGTAGAAATCGTAGAATTGTTTCCTGCCAAATTGAATTTTTCTTCCGGGAAAAGTGGAGTAAGATATTCAAAAGCAACACGGTCCTTGATGAATGCAAGGTCACGTCCGTTAACTTCTGTAGGTTTTAATAATGAAAAGTATTTTTCACCTTCTTTTGGAAGTCTTACAATTCCTTTCACGGTATCTCCGGTTTTCAAACCATAATTCCTGATCTGCGCTGTAGATACATACACATCATCTGGAGAAGAGATATAGCTGAAATCTGAAGAACGTAAAAATCCGTAGTTATCCGGTAAAATTTCCAAAACACCTTCTATACTTACCAATCCATCGAAATTGAATTCTTTTTTATGGTCATGCTGCTCTTCTGCCTTTTCAGAATGTCTGTTTTGATTCTGATTTTGGTTTTGATGCTGCTGATGCTGGTTTTGGTTTTGATTTTTATGTTGGTTTCCACTGTTTTGTGGGTGGTTGTGTCCTTTTTGAGGTCTGTTAGCCTGTTGCTGTTGAGGATTGTTAGGCTTTTCTTCAGCCTGAACCGGCTCTTGAGATTCTGTGTTTTTTGGAGCTTCTGTTTTTTCCTGAGATACTTCTGCGTTACCTGTATTGGTAGAAACTCTTTTTCTTTTCTTTTTTGCCTGGGCGCTTGCTGCTGACTCTTCAGTTACTGCAGCTGCTTCAGCTTTGGGTTCTTCCTGTTTTATCTCTTCAGAAGCGGGTACCATTTCTTCTACTTTCTCTTCTGCTTTAGGTTCTTCTGCCGGAGCTTTTATATTTGTTTTTGGCTTGGCTGCTGGTTTTTTGGGAGCAGCTTTTCTTGCCGGGGCTTTAGCAGGTTTATCTGCTGGGGCCTCTTCAGTAGTTACACTGGCGGGTTCTGTGGCGTTGAAATAATCTTTTGCAACTTTAGGGTTAGAAGCCTGAAAGTCAAGAATAGCAAAGATCTTGTCATTTTCATTGCTGGTTCTTGCAACTTTAACGCCCAAATCTTTTAAGATTTTAGTCAGTTCCGTTACGGATTTTGACCTTAACGTTTCTATGTTAAACATATTTATGTAAAAATGTAATTAATTGTGAGTAAGAAAAGTAAGTCCGGCGACTTTGGTTTTCAAGTACATTGTATAATGCAAATCTACACTTATTTTTGAATTGTGCAAAATTTATGTTATTTTTGCCAAGAATTTAATATTCAATGCTACAGAGAATACAAACTATATGGACTTTATTAGCAGTTTTAGCTGCTGTTTTCCTTTTTATAACGGGACAGGATGTTGTCATTTCAGACAGTATTCCTTTACTTAATATTGGCTGTATAGTGCTGGTTATTACCGGAGCATTAAGTATTTTTAGTTTCAAAAACAGAAAAAGACAAATTTTGCTGAATACCATCAGCATCATTATAAACGTTTTGTTGATTGGTGTATTGGCGTACTGGTTACTAAACTTATCCGGAGGAATTCATTTTCCTGAGAAGGGTATTGAGCCGATTTTCCCATTAATTGCGGTAATCTGTCTGCTTATTGCAAACATTTACATCCGTAAAGATGAGAGGCTCGTAAAATCTGTAGACAGACTTCGATAGCCTTACAACGATTTTTTGAGTGAGAACAGCTTCTTTTTAGGAGCTGTTTTTTATTTATCCCATACTCTTAATTGACATCATCTCCTCTGCCAGATCAATTAATTTATGTACATTCATGCAACTTTTCGGTTGTAAACGCGACAAATCATATAATTTTAATAAAAGACAATGAAAAAGCTAACATTTCTTACTTTATCACTATTCTCCATATTTACTTTTGCGCAGGAAGTTTCAAAAGAAAGGGTGAAAACAGTCCTTTCCACACTGGCATCAGATGAAATGAGAGGACGTGAAATCGGAACTCAGGAAAATGAAAATGCAGCCAATTATATAGCGAAGCTTTTCAAAGAAAACAATCTGGAATACTGCACCGGAAAATCCTATCTGGTACCGTTTGATTATAACGGGAAAACGGTATACAATGTCTGTGGTATCAAAAAAGGAAAAACAGATAAGTATCTTGGATTCTCAGGGCATTTTGATCATATCGGAACCAGTGACAAAAGTGGCGACAATATTTATAACGGAGCAGATGATGACGCCAGCGGAATTACTACTCTGGTAGGTATTGCCGATTATTTTAAAAACAAAAAGCCTGAATTCTCTATGGTATTTATGGCATTCAACGGCGAAGAGAAAGGAATGTTAGGTTCAACAGCTATTTCCACAGATAAAAATCTGGACCCTATTTATAATAAGATGACTGCACTTTTCAATTTTGAAATGGTAGCCACAGAATCTCAGTGGGGAAAAAACGCATTATATATGACAGGAGACGGATTCTCTGATCTTGATGAGCTTTTCAATAAAAATGCAGTAAACGGATTAAAACTCAATGCAGATCCTTATGCAAAACAACAGCTGTTCTACCGTTCAGACAATGTAAGCTTTGTAAAAAAGAAAATCATTGCCCATTCATTCTCTACAGTAGACATGACAAAGGCCTCTCATTACCATCACGAAAATGATGACATCAACATCGTAGATTTTGATAATATGACTCAAATCATCAATAACTTTGGAAAAACTTTGGATAAATTGAATCCTAAAAATTTTGCTCCAAAGTATAATGACCAGGTGAATTTTTAATTCAATCATTATATCAAAACCGCTATTTCAGCGGTTTTTTTATTAAACAGTAATACCTTCTTATCTTCTATTTTCACGTCATCATCAGGTTTAATTTATTCAAAAAATAAAGCTTAATACCGCTGAGTTGTAACAAAAAGACATTTTTTGAAACTTATCCATTAAAGTAAAACAGGATTAAGGACGTCTTATCTTTTAATTTTACGTAATTTTGCTATCCAATTTTTTCATTGAATGAACCAATATATTAAAATACTGAAGTTCGCAAGACCTCACCAAAAATACATCTACGGGAGCTTGTTTTTCAACCTTATGTATTCTGTTTTTCAGATTGCTTCCTTAGGAACTATTCTACCGGTTTTGGGAATGCTCTTCGGAACCATTGAGGCTAAAAAATATAGCCATCCACCTGTGTATTCGGGAGAGATTCTAGATTTTTTCTCTTATGCAAAAGAGTACGCCAATTATTATGTTCAGAGTCTAGTAACTGAGCATGGAGCACT
Source organism: Chryseobacterium viscerum (assembly GCF_025949665.1). NCBI lineage: Bacteria > Pseudomonadati > Bacteroidota > Flavobacteriia > Flavobacteriales > Weeksellaceae > Chryseobacterium > Chryseobacterium viscerum. The sequence continues at coordinate 286,205 of NZ_JAPDFT010000002.1, forward strand.
TAATGTTTTAGCTTGGCTTTGCGTGATAACGGCTTTTATGTTTTTACTGAGAAACCTTTTCAGATATTTGGGTTCATTTTTACTGATCAATTACCGTGTAGGAGTTACCCAGGATCTTCGTGGGGCGATGTACAGAAAGATTCTTTCTTTACCCGTTTCCTTTTTTACAGAAAGCAGAAAGGGAGACCTGATGTCTCGTATGTCAAACGACGTGGGTGAAGTTGAAGGTAATATTCTGGGAAGTTTAGTAGAATTGATCAATGCACCTTTCATGCTGATAAGCACACTGGTGACACTTTTCTTTTTAAGTACAGAGATGACCCTTTTCTCCCTCCTGGTATTGCCTGTCATGGGAACTATGATTGCTTTAATAGGAAAAAGCCTGAAAAAAGATTCTCACGAAGCCCAAAATGAAATGGGAACTATTTTCTCAATTGTAGACGAAACATTGAAATCTACAAAGGTGATTAAGATTTTCAGTGCAGAAAAAATAATGGACAACCGTTTTATGCAGTCTATGCAGAAATGGATCAACAGCTCCATAAGATTAGGCAGAAAAAAGGAACTTGCATCTCCGATGAGCGAATTTTTAGGTTCGGTTACATTCTTAATTATCGCTTGGTATGGAGGAAAACAAATCATTGTAGAACAAAGTATTTCACCTGCTGATTTCTTAGTTTTTCTGGGTATTTTCTTCCAGATCTTACCTCCTGTAAAAAGTTTATCTCAGTCAATTTCAAATGTACAGAAAGGAGAAGCTTCTCTTGAAAGAGTTTTGGCAATTCTGGATGCTGATGTAAAAATTGATGAAATAGCCAATCCTGTTTCTATCTCAACATTAAATCATTCTATCGAGTTTAATAATATTGGCTTTTACTACGATAAAGATCATACGATTCTTAAAAACTTTTCACTTTCCATTCCAAAAGGGAAAACGGTTGCTCTTGTTGGGCAAAGTGGAAGTGGTAAAACAACCATTGCCAATCTTTTAGCAAGATTCTATGATGTTTCCGAAGGAGAAATCATGATAGACGGAACCAATGTTAAACATTTAAAGCTAGATGAATACCGCAAGCTTCTGGGTATGGTAACACAGGAATCCGTATTATTTAATGATTCCGTTTACAATAATATTCTGATGGGTAAACCTGATGCTACAAGAGAAGAGGTGATTGCTGCCGCAAAAATTGCCAATGCAGATGCATTTATCACTACACTTCCTGAAGGCTATGATTCCAATATCGGAGATGATGGCGGTAAGCTTTCCGGAGGTCAAAAGCAAAGAGTTTCTATTGCGAGAGCCGTATTGAAAAACCCACCAATTATGATTCTGGATGAAGCAACCTCTGCACTGGATACGGAATCTGAAAGATTTGTACAGGATGCACTGGAAAAAATGATGGAAAACAGAACTTCCTTGGTAATTGCCCACCGTCTTTCAACCATTCAGAAAGCAGACTGGATCGTAGTGATGGAAAAAGGTGATATTGTAGAACAGGGAACACATCATGACCTGATCGCTAAAAAAGGGATGTACAACAAGCTTGTTGAACTTCAAAATTTCGACTAATATTTTAATTTAATTAAAATGAACCCTATACAAGAGTATTTCTACAGAATCGAAGAGCCTGAAAGAAGTACTCTTTTATTTTTACGTGATTCTATTTTAGCTTCAGATCCGGAAAATATTACAGAAACATTCAGTTTCGGGCTTCCGTTTATCAAGTACAAAAAGAAAATGCTGTGTTATTTCTATTACAGCAAAAAATACAGGAAACATTACATCAGCTTTTACCATGGTGACAAACTGAATTATCCGGAGCTGATTATGGATGGCAGAAAGAAGTTTAAAATTCTCTTAATTGATCCTGAAGAAGATCTCCCGGTAGAATTTATATTAAGCCTTACAGAAGAGATTAAAAAGTATATAAAATAAAAAACTCCGGCACGAATCATCGTACCGGAGCCATCTTTAAAAAACTTTTATCATTGTGTGTTTATTCCGCTGAATTCTGCCTGTTTGACTGCCCACGCAATCATATTGGCAAAAAGAACCGAATTCTGAACTTGCATTGATCCTGTTGCATATCCGTTTCCGGCATATCCATAAGAAGATTTCTGAACCGGGAAATATCCTCCCGAACTTGGAGCAACAAAAGGCTCAATGGTATTACTTGCATATTGATTTCCGTTCGCATTTTCATTACTTAAAAAACCACCGTCACCAAACCATATAAAGTTTAAACTGGTATTTCTTAATCCTGAAATTCCTGTTCTAGTCGTTGTACTGTTGATAGGTTGTGCATAGCTGTAAGGAACAAAACCGCTTGTCAATCCGGAAACACTTACTGTTGTAGAAGCATCTTCGCCCCAGTTTTTACCTCTCACATCTCCAAAAGGTCCATTAAGGATTGGATCATCGGAATTGGTAAGTGCATAGACAGAGCCCGCTCCTCCTCCATAAGAAGTTGAAATCGTGGGATCAGAGAATATTCCTCTGAATAAGTTCTGCGCAGTACCTGTATCATCTGTCAAAGCAATTACAACTCCTTTTTTATTAAGGTAAGAAGCAATATAACCTGCATCTGTGGCATTAGGTGTATAGTTGTAACCAATTATAACAATATCAGGTTTGTTATTAAGAGCCGTTTGAAGAGCTCCTGATGAAGGAGAGTTTCCCAGAGATATATGTGTAAAACCTTCATATTTAACGATACTTGAAGCCGTTGCTCCAAAGTTCGTTGGAGAATCCATAAGACTTCGTGAAGGACCGGTGTAAGCACTATAACCGTAAGCCGTTTCTAATCCAATATGAAGTACCGTTTTTTTAGGAATCACTACCACTACATTTACAGAACATGTCGTAGATACTCCTCCCTGACTGTCGGAAGTAATTGTAAGTGTTTTAACAGACGTGGAAGACGGAACTCCCGTTCCGCTTAATGTTACATTCTGATTTCCTGTGGATGTAAATGTTCCTGAACCACTGAAAGAAATTCCATCAACCGTATTAGTTGTAATGGTATAACTACCCAATGCCGCAACATTCACAGGCAAGGTAATCGTATTGGAAGCTGTAAGAGCTGTTCCTACTTTATATACTCCATTTACCGTTGCACTTCCACAGCTTATGGTATATGTTCCTGCAGGGCTTAGTACCGTAATAGAAATCGCAGGAGTACAGGTAACAGCTGTTCCGTTGGCTTCAAGAGACACATTATCTGTCTGGATATTCTGAGGAGCTCCCTGCCCTGGAATTTGTATTGTTTTTGTTCCGGTATTTAAAAATACTCCGGTTCCGTAAAAATTGTATCCGTTGGTGGTAGTTCCGGAAATGGTATAATTACCCGGTTTTGTTACATTTACAGCAATGCTCAGGTAATTGGAATTAGTAAGTTCTTTTCCTTTTACATAGCTTCCCACTGCATTGGAAGTGGAGCAGTCTATAGTAAAAACAGATTTACCCATCTGTCCGCAGACACTTTTCCATTCATTATCCGCAAGGCTCCAATAATTGAAACAATCTTCTGTGGTATTATAAATTGTCAAACCATCATCTTTGGACTGATTAATTGTAATAGCATTTCGCTGTGCTTCAGTTAATCTGGGAATAAGGATTCCTTTGTTATTGTTTCCTGAGATAACATCCAAAACAGAATTAGCATTAGGAGTAGTGGTATTAATTCCTACCGCTCCATTATTGGCTTGAGAATAAAATTTTCCAAAGGCAAATAGCAGTGCTATCAGCAATACTTTGATTGGGGGAATTGTAAATTTTGTGTCCATCATTTTTAAGTTATAATTGTTTAATGAGTAAAATTTTCAACTAAGTCATTTAACCGTCACAAAATTATCACCCTCAGACCATTACAAATTAATTTCCCCTACGCAATACTACTCACGCGTAGTAAAACTCACAAAACACCAACAACTTACAATCCTGAAAAAGCATAAATAAAAAGTTGAGTTATTTTATAAAACCCAACCATAAACTAAAAAAATCAAAACTTAAATAATGCAAAAGCAATTATTTTCCATTTATTAAAAAAATAATGGCATTAGATCAAACAAAACATAAAATTATTTATACTTTAAAAATAGTTTTCCACTTTGCAATTGTATTTCTGCTTATTTTAAACTGTTTACCAAGCTGAAGATTGGTAAGCTCGTTCTGTTTTTGATATCTTAGAATTTTCAAAATAGATTCTTCATCATAAGAGCGCAACCTTTGATTATTGAATCCAACCACATATTCCGGTTCTCCAAAAATCATTTGATTAAATTTAAGAATATCAAAAGCTGAATGCAATGTTTCCAGCTTGAGCCTGATGGCTGCATCTATTAATTTTTCTGGGAACTTCTCTTCAAGAATATCGGTATAAATCTGCTTGTAATCAGGAATCATATTATATTTTTTTCATCCATTTATATAAAGTTGTCTTGGGAATTTTATACCTTTCAACCACATCACCGGCTGTCATTGTTCCTGTTTTTATTCTATCAAGTATAAAATCCTTTACCTCCTGTGTATAAATACTTTTTCTAAAAAGTATAGTACTCCCCTTTCCTCTGAATGCATTATCAACTCTTGACTGCGGAGCATACAAAATAAGATGACCGGTATAAAATCTAAAAAAATCAAATTTTAAAAGCTTACACCATTTCAACAGAATATCCGTATCAATACTTTTTGCCTGATACATCATTTCTATATCATCTTCCGGTCTGTCTAAAAATCTGGAGATTCTTTCTATTGAAATCTGATGCTCTTCCACTTTGGTTCGGATCAGGCTTCCAATATGAATGTTCTTAATATTCATCACAATGTTTTTATAAGTAAAAATATTGACAAGAAAAACAAAAAACATCATCACCCGGCACTCAACACTACGTATAAGTAACAAAAATCGGAATTTTGTTATATTTTAATCAAAAAGCCATTGATATTGATCTCAGAGGATATATTCAGTTTCTTCCGGATCCTGTATTTTTTACTTTCTACAGCACGAATACTGTTATTGGTACACTGTGCAATCCTCTTGGTATCAAAATCAAGCTTCATCAAAGCACAGAAATAGAGTTCAGAATGAATGAGATTAGGATTTATTTTTAAAATATCAGGAATAAAATGAGGGAAAAATATCTGAAATTTTTCAAAAAACATAGGTGAATTACTTTCTGCTAAACTTAAAATCTCGTGGATGTTCTCTTCTGAAAGGTGATTAATCAGCATTTGCTGTTTCATCAGTTCTGTATTCGTTTTCACCAAATCTTTGATGGTAGAGTCTTTCTCTTTTTTATCGGAAATCAAACCATGAATCAGTACGTCTTTCTGAGTGATAAAAACTATATCCATCAGGAAAGAGGCAACGGAAAATAAAATATTCAGCAATTTTATTGTTTTAAAATCCTCTTTTTCTATAAATCTGCTTTTAGGCAGGAAATCAAAATCAAAGTAAAGACATGCAATAAAGTTAATACTGATTATGAAAGCAATGAAGAAGATCGCAAAAGCATCTTTCTTATAGTTCAGAAAGAAGGGGACAGCAAATAAAAGGCAAAAATAGAAATACTCTACTCCCGCATTTTTGTAAGTATAAATATTAAAAAAGCTTACTATAAAAGTCAGCAGTACAAATATAAAGATGACAGCCCTTTTCAACACATTTCTGAACCGCTTTGTCTTCCCTTTTATTGACATTAAAAACAACCAGAAAAAGGTAATAACGGTAAGAAATATTGAGATCAACATATCTCCGAAAAAAGTAATAATAAAAATGGAATAAAACAGAAATATGAAAAACAATAAAAGCAGATACCGGTTAATAAGATGGAGATAACTACTTTCAAAATCATCATCCATATTCTCTGTTTCATCATTAATCACCTTAAAGAAAAACTTATAAATCATTTTGTTGTTTTTTTATGTTTTCACAAGCTCAGGTTGGCATCTGTACTACTGATAGCATAAATTCTCCAATATTAATAGCTTTTAAATAAAAACTTACAAAACAAAATATAGGCCTGTAATTTTTAGCGGTAAAAGAATATGATTTGTGTTTTCCAGTTACAATTTACTAAAAATCCAACATTAAAATTATCTAATAAAAAAGCATTTTTATAAAAATTAATGTCTATTTGTTCTCCCTCATTTAAAAATATAACTAGCCTGTGCTTTTTAAACAAGCAAAATTATCAATACAAATAAAAAAGTATTCTTTCCCTGATACGCAATATTACTCACGCGTAGTTAAACTCAAATCAGCAGATAGCCTTTCTCATTCATCTAATAAAAAAGAGGGCCATAAAGGCCCTCTTTTCAGTTTATATACTATAAGAATATTAATTTTCTTTCAGTTTAGCGATAACATCCAAACCTCCTTTTGTAATATCTCCGATCTTGCAGATAATCTCAGTATCCAAAGGTAGGAATACATCCATTCTGGAACCGAATTTAATAAATCCGAACTCATGCCCGGCTTTTGCTTTATCGCCTTCATTACAGTAGAAAACAATCCTTCTGGCCACATATCCGGCAATTTGTCTGAAGACAACTTTATGATTGGTCATAGTTTGTACTGCTACAGTAGTTCTTTCATTCTCTGTAGAAGATTTTTCATGCCATGCTACCAGATATTTTCCCGGGTGGTATTTTTTGTAAATCACTTCCCCTGAAACAGGATATCTACAAATGTGAACATTCAGCGGAGACATAAAAATAGAAACCTGAATGGCTTTTCCTTTTATAAATTCATCTTCATCCACTTCTTTGATCATTACCACTTTTCCGTCCACCGGGGCTATCACGTTTTCTTTGTGATCAAGGATATTACGATCCGGAACTCTGAAAAACCAGAAAACTAAACTGTAAATAACCAACAAAGGTATAATGATCAACAGGGACCATATTTTAAGGAAATAAATTGCTAAAGCGCCCAGGATGATAAAAAGTATGGTCGCAGCGGTAATCGTTCCTTTTGATTCTCTATGTAATTTCATGAGACTAAATAAATTTTTCTAAAATAAAGTACAAATATACGACAGGAACGCAGATAATAAAACTATCCAGCCTGTCTAAAACTCCTCCATGCCCCGGAATGATGTTTCCACTGTCTTTCACACCGAAATTTCTTTTCAACTGGCTTTCTACCAGATCTCCAAGCGGGGCAAAGGCAGCAACCAAAAATCCTACAACCATCCAGTTCCCTCTCAGCTCAGGCTGATAATGTTCAATAAAGTAGGATAAAACCAATGTTAACACTACACCACCCGCATATCCTTCCCATGTCTTTTTAGGAGAAATTTTAGGTGCCATTTTATGTTTACCGAAGAACTTTCCCACCAGATAGGCAAAAGTATCACTACTCCAGATCAGGATAAACAGGAACAGAACCTCTAAAGAGAAACTGTCATTATAACTGGAGAACTTAGGTAGCCCTAATGCAAAACTGAATGGGAGCGCTGCATAAATAACAGTAAAAATAAGTTTCCCGCTGTCAAAGTATAATTCGCTGGGATATTTGAATAAAGTAACCACAGCAATCCCAATCAGCGCCAGCGCCAGTATTTCACTGAGCCTGAAATCAAAAAAGAAATCGTGGTTGAAATATCTTTTGGAAAAAATATAGAATATGAAAATGACTAATGGATATACCACCCATTTTTCATAACCATTACCAAACTTCATGATTTTAACACACTCCCATGTTCCCACAATCAGTAATAGACTCATTAAGCCATAAAAAAGATACTGTTGTTTGATAAGGCCAGGGGCGATGCTGTTCAACAGTTGTGCTCCCAGCGGAGTCGAACAAAGTATAATGACGGCTACATAGACTATACCTGATGCGGTTCTTTGAATGAGATTTTTATCCAAAATTTAAAATTTAGAAGTGATTGCTTAATCTTCAAGCAGCAATAAAAACAGTTTTGTATTGGAATTGGAAGAACTGTCCATTTTAGACTGACTTCCGCTGATGGAAGTAAGGTTCTTGATATTTCCGTTCCTTTTTATTTTCCCCATTGCATCATTCAGGTTGTTTACAATCTGAGAAACATTGGCAATGATGATAATTCTATCGGGAAGTCTTGAAGAATGATAATGAAGAATATTATTATGCGAAAGCATGATCCTGCCATCATAGGCAATCAGGTATTCACATGTGATAAATGCAGCATCGTTAGACGGCTGCAGATCTGAAGTATACGTAGTCTTCACAACATTCAAAAAGTTCTGAAGTTCTTTATCCCAACAGAAAAGGTTGTGAATACCTTCTATTTTGATAATTTGATTTAAAGTTTGTAGAGCCTCCGCTTCATCTGCACAATAATTAAAAAATCCCCCCGAATGCGTAAATAATTGCGCAAACTTATAGTCAAGATCCGCATTTTTCAGCGAATCCCCAAGCTTCTCCAGGCTCTGTTTGTCCTCTTCTTCAGGCTGGTTGGTAAGTTTGCTTACAATCCTCTTGAATAAATTCAACTTAATCTATTTTTAGTCAACTTTATACAAAAATAGAAAATAAATTACAATAGAGTTCAAAATATCTCTTTAAATATGAAAAAACCTGACAATTTTGAAGCTGTCAGGTTTTTGTAAGGTATATTTTTTAAGAGTCTTAAAGCTGTGTCGGGCTTTCTGGAGCCTGTATTTCGCTTTCTTCTTCTTTTTCTTTAATCTGAGGTGTTTCCACTACTATCGGCTGATCTTTTTCAGGAATAGTGTTGGTAACAGGCTTCTCTGTCAATTCCGGATCCCATGCTCTTTTTCCGAATATTTCTTCTAAGTCTTCACGGAAGATCACTTCTTTTTCTAACAATTTATTTGCCAGAGCATCCAGTTTATCTTTATTTTCTTCAAGAATCCTTACCGCTCTTTCATATTGATTTTCGATAATCAATTTGATCTCTGCATCAATTTTAGTAGCGGTTTCTTCAGAATAAGGTTTTCCGAAAGAATATTCAGACTGTCCTGAACTGTCGTAGTAAGAGATGTTACCGATATTCGGGCTTAATCCATAGATTGTTACCATTGCCTGAGCTCTCTTCGTCACTGTTTCAAGGTCAGAAAGTGCTCCTGTAGAGATATTGTTGAAGATTACCTGCTCTGCGGCTCTACCTCCCAATGTTGCACACATTTCGTCCAGCATTTGCTCAGTAGTCGTAAGCTGTCTTTCTTCCGGAAGATACCATGCTGCTCCTAAAGAACGACCTCTTGGAACAATCGTTACTTTTAAAAGTGGTGATGCATGTTCTACCAACCAGGAGATTGTAGCGTGGCCTGCTTCATGGTAAGCAACTCTTCTCTTTTCAGATGGCTTGATTGCCATATTCTTCTTCTCAAGTCCACCGATAATTCTGTCTACCGCATCCAGGAAGTCCTGTTTAGTAACAGAAGTATGGTTATATCTCGCTGCGATCAATGCTGCTTCATTACAAACATTAGCAATATCCGCCCCACTGAATCCAGGAGTTTGTTTTGCTAAGAAATCCCTGTCTACATTATCATCAAGCTTGATTTTTTTCAAGTGAACATCAAAGATCTGTCTTCTTTCATGAAGTTCCGGAAGATCTACATAGATAGAACGGTCAAAACGACCTGCTCTCATTAATGCTTTATCCAGAATATCTGCTCTGTTGGTAGCTGCCATTACAATGACATTAACATCTGTTCCGAAACCGTCCATTTCGGTAAGAAGCTGGTTCAATGTATTCTCTCTTTCGTCGTTTCCGCCTGAGAAATTATTTTTTCCTCTTGCACGTCCGATAGCATCAATCTCATCAATAAAGATGATTGCTGGAGATTTTGCTTTAGCCTGGGCAAAAAGGTCTCTTACTCTGGAAGCTCCTACCCCAACAAACATTTCAACGAAATCTGAACCAGAAAGTGAGAAGAACGGAACTTTAGCTTCACCTGCAACAGCTTTTGCCAATAATGTTTTACCGGTTCCCGGAGGGCCCACTAAAAGAACTCCTTTAGGAATTTTACCTCCCAATTTTGTATATTTTTCAGAGTTTTTCAAGAAATCCACAACTTCCTGAACTTCTTCTTTAGCACCTTCCAATCCTGCAACATCTTTGAATGTTACCTGAATTCTTTCTTTTTCGTCGAAAAGCTTCGCTTTAGATTTACCGATAGAGAAGATTTGTCCGCCAGGACCTCCGCCTCCACCCATCTTTCTGAAAAGAAGGAAGTAGAATAATCCCAGAATGGAAATCCAAACCAGCGCAGGAACTAAGATGTCCATCAATGCACTCTTACCGGTTCCGTAATCTTTAGTTGTTTTAATAACCGGATTACTGGCTTTCACCTGCTCAAATTTTTGAAGGAAAAGTTGAAGGTCTCCATATTTCACAGAAAAATCTGCTTTAGGAGCCATTTCGAAGGCAGAAAGGGGGTTGTTTTCTTTTCCGGCTTTGGAAACCATTGCTGATTTCGCTTCTTTTGTTAGGAAAACATCAGCTTTCTCTATGTCTTTGTATATAATTATATTCTGGACTTTCCCCGCCTGCATTTCTCTAAAGAAACCATCTTCATCAATAGATTTTGCGCTATCACCTCCAAGGAAATTGGAGCCAAAGAAGAGCAAAAGAGCTATGATTGCAATTGGAAAGAACCAGTTGAATCCTTTATTATTCATTTAGACTTTTTAAAATTTTTATTATTCATTTTCAATTTTGGTAATGACTGCGTCACCCCAAAGCTCTTCTATATCATAGTACTCACGTACCTGTTTCTGAAATATATGAACCACCACTGAAACGTAATCTACCAATACCCACATTGCATTTTCAGTACCTTCTACGTGCCAAGGTCTGTCCTGCAGTTCGTTTCTTACTTTTTTCTCAACACTTCCTGCCAATGCAGCCACCTGTGTATTTGAGTTTCCACTACATATCACGAACGTTTCTGCTACGGAGTTTTCGATGTTTGAAAGATCGAAGATCATAATGTCTTCTCCTTTTACATCCTGGATAGCTTCAACGATTTTATCTATTAACGCTTGTTTTTCTGCTGTTTTATTCATTAAAAAAATACTATAATCTGCAAATTTATTGTTTTTTCTTTACTTTAACCTTACTTTTACCCTCTTAATGTCTTAAAGTTTTCTTAAATGAGCCAACTCTTCTACCTGAAAGAATGTTCTTCTACTAATGACGAAATATCAAAGTTTTTACTTTACGAAAATTCAGATTTTATTGGACTGCATACTTTTAATCAAACTAAAGGCCGTGGTCAGTATGGAAATGTCTGGACTCAAACTGCTGGAAAAAACCTGGCTTATACGCTGGCAGTGAACACTCAGAACATCTTGTGCTCCGATTTTATATTCAATTATTATACCGCAATGGTTATCCGGGATTTCCTTGCCAATTTGTCTGAATCAGAGGTAAAAATCAAATGGCCGAATGATATTATCCTTAAAGGTAAAAAAATCGTTGGAATTTTAATAGAAAAGAAAAAAATTAATCAAAATAATTATTTCATCATAGGAGCAGGGATCAATATTCTTCAGGACAAATTTGATGAAATATCCAATGCAGGATCACTCCTGACGCAGACAGGCAGTCAATTCGGCCTGGAAGAAGTTTCATTAAACCTCCATGAATATTTGTCTGAGAAACTGAAAAACATTCCTTCTGATCAGGAAATTCTGGATGGATTCAATGCTAATCTTTTCAGAAAAGATATGATCTCTGTCTTTGAGATTGAAAAAGAGCGACAAAATGGCATCATCCGAAATGCAGACGAAAAGGGTGAACTCTGGATTGAACTGGAAGACGGAATGCGTTCCTTTTATCACAAGGAAGTAAAATTACTTTACTGATTAGCTCTTTTGATATACAGATAAAGGGTAAGCGGCAAAAACACCATATTAGGCAGCCACATTGCCACAGCGGGAGACAAACTTTTATTTTCTGACACTACTTTCAAGGCTTCAAATGAAAACACGAAAATAAAAGCCAACGAAATTCCTATTGCAAGGTTAATCCCTAATCCTCCTCTCTTCTTTTGTGATGACAGTGAAAGTGCCAGGAAAGTCAGAATAATGATAGAAACAGGCATTGATGTTCTTTGATGAAGTTCATTCAGATAAGAGTTCAGGTTACTGTTTCCTCTTGCTTTTTCTCTTTCGATAAATTTTAAAAGTTCCGGAGTGGTTTTATTTTGCCCCAAAAGCTCGTTAGGGAAAAGCTCTTCCGGTGAGTGCCCGTAGTTTTTCCTTAATTCTATCCCGTTTCCGAGTTTTTCGGTATTGTCTTTATTGATTGTTTTTTCCAGATAATTATTTAAAACAAACTGCTTTTTGGTTTTATCCCAGTACACTTCGCTTGCTTTCAGCTCATAGGTCATTTTTCTGTCTTTATCATATTTCTGATAGACAAAGCTTGATCCTCTTTTTTCTCTTTTATTCCAGGAATCCACAAAAATATATTCTGTTTTGCTCAGCTGTGAAGAGGCCGGAGCTGTTCCTAAAATCTTTTCTTTATTGGCTGCATTATAGGTATACGCTTCCAGTTCATTTTTCTTGATATTGGCCCATGGGAGAACCATATGATAAACCACAAGGGCAATCAGTCCAATAAAAATGGAGGTTACCAGATAAGGTTTGGAAAATCTGTAAAAGCTGGCTCCACTACTGATAATAGCAACAATTTCAGTATTATTTGCCATTCTGGAGGTAAAATAAATTACCGAAATAAACACCAGAATAGAAAGGAAAGTCACTACAAGATTGATAATCCAGAAGGGATAAAAATGGATAAGAAAATAGGTTAGATCCAGTTTAGGATCAATAGCCTTTGCATTTTCTATTCTTGGAATCTTCTGCTGAACATCAATTACCAATACGACTATAGACAACAACACCAACATGAAACTGAAAGTTCCAAGGTATTTTTTAATGATATATCTGTCTACAATTTTAAGCATATTCTCTTATAGTCTTTGTCTAAGAACTGGCACCACAGAGTTTTTCCATTCGTAGAAATCTCCTGCCATAATATGTTCTCTGGCTACTTTTACTAAATCAAGATAGAAGGCAAGATTATGAATCGAAGCGATCTGTTTTGCCAGATATTCTTTAGATACAAACAGGTGGCGAAGATACGCTTTTGAATATTCTCGATCTACAAAACTGGTCCCAAATTCATCTAAAGGCGAAAAATCGCGCTTCCATTTTTCATTTTTAAGGTTCATCACCCCCTGCCATGTGAAAAGCATTGCATTTCTTGCATTTCTTGTCGGCATTACACAGTCCATCATATCAATTCCCAGTCCGATGGACTCAAGGATATTCCATGGAGTTCCTACTCCCATCAGATATCTTGGTTTTTCTTTTGGAAGGATGTCTGTTACTTCATCAGTGATTCTGTACATTTCCTCTTCAGGCTCTCCTACAGAAAGTCCCCCAATGGCATTTCCTTCGGCTCCTGCTTCAGAAATTACTTCTGCAGAAATTTTTCTAAGGTCTGAATAGGTAGATCCCTGAACAATAGGGAAAAGTCTTTGTTTGTATCCATATAATTCAGGATTATCATTAGTCCATTCAATACATCTTTTCAGCCAACGGTGGGTAAGCTCCATAGATGATTTTGCCTGGTTATAATCGCAAGGATAAGGAGTACACTCATCAAAAGCCATAAAAATATCGGCTCCGATCTGTCTTTGAATCTCCATTGATCTTTCCGGGGAGAACATGTGGTAACTTCCGTCGATATGAGATTTAAATCTCGCACCTTCTTCAGTCATTTTTCTGTTACTTGCCAGTGAAAATACCTGAAAACCTCCTGAA